>DATART010000124.1:0-35795 GCA_036264035.1 Thermoanaerobaculia bacterium
GAGGCCGGCGGCCTGGTCAAGAACATCTTCCTGAACCGCATTTTCGGAACGACTAACGGCAAGACGCTGACGAAGTCGTACGCGGTCTTCGGCGACGGCAGCTACGCCGTGAACAGCAAGTTGAATCTCAACGGCGGACTGCGCCTCACCAGCGAGAAGAAGAACGGCATCGCCTTCAACGCCGGCTACACGAACGACACTTTCTCCGTCGTCAACGCCATCACCGCGAATTACAACAAGTCGAAGACCTTCTCCTCAGTCGCGCCGAAGATCGGACTCGACTACAAGGTCAGCGACAAGATCATGGCCTACGGTTCGCTGAGCCGCGGCTTCAAGAGCGGCGGCTACAACGTGCGCGCGCAGTCGACGGTCTTTCCGAAGTCGGCGGATCCGTTCAAGGATGAGGTGCTCGACGTCGGCGAGATCGGACTGAAGTCGAGCCTCGCGGACGGCCAGCTGACCCTCAACTCGGCGGTCTTCGATGGCAAGTACAAAGACATCCAGGTGTCGACCTTCACCGCGTACGACTCGAACGGCGACGGCGTCGAGGACGCGTTTTTCGGCAACTTTCTCAATGCCGGCAATGCCACCATGAGGGGCGCCGAGGTTGAGTTCGACGCGGCGCCGCACAGCGTGAGCTGGTTCGCCTTGAACGGATACGTCAGCTATCTCGACCTCAAGCCGGACGGCTTCCTCGACGCGAACCACGACGGATTCGTCGACACGCAGGTGATCACGAACGCGCCGCACTGGACCACCGGCCTGCACCTCAACTTCGACTTCCCGCTGATGAAGGGACTGCTGACGGCCAGCGTTGGCGGCGCGTATCGCGACAACTCGGTCCTGACGAATGAGGGCGGCGCCTATCCGGGACGTCCCGGTCAGCCGCTGAAGCCGATCACGCAGAAGGCCTACACGATTTACGACGCGTGGGTGAGCTGGCTGTCGCCCGACGCGAAGTGGCGCCTCGGCATCAACGGCAAGAACCTGACGAACAAGGGCTATCTGACCAACGGCTACAACATCCCGTCGCTCGGCATCCTGACCGGTTCGTACGGCGCGCCGCGCACGGTGCTGGCCACCATCGAGTACCGTTTCTTCTAAATCCTGCGTCACGAGGCCGGCATGACCGAAACTCCTGAGGAGCTCCGCTTCATGCCGGCCGTCGGGGCGGACAATCCCGCCGAGCCGGTCCCCGCGTCGTCGTGGGGCCTGCTTGCGTTTCTCACGGCGCTCAACATCCTCAACTTCGTCGACAGGATGCTGATCGCGAGCCTCGCGCCGCTTCTGATCAAAGACCTCGGATTGACGCGGGCGCAGATCGGATTGCTGGCCGGATTCGGGTTCGTTTTCTTCTACACATTCGTCGGTCTCTTCCTCGGTGTGGCCGCGGACCGCTTCAAACGCTTTCCGCTGATCGGAATCGGCCTCGCACTCTGGAGCGCGATGACGGCACTGTCGGGATGGGCGCGCAGCTTCCTCCAGCTTGCGCTTCCGCGCATCTTCGTCGGCGTCGGCGAAGCGACGCTGACACCCGCGGCACTCTCGATGCTCGGTGACGCATTTCCGCGCCGCCGGCTCGGACTGGCGATCGGCGTCTATTACTCCGGCATTCCGCTCGGCCTGGCGGTAGCGCTGATCTCGTCGAGCTTCATTGCGCCGCGCTTCGGCTGGCGCGTGGCGTTCTTCGCCCTCGGCATCATCGGGCTGCTGGCGACGGTGCTGCTGTTCGTTTTGCGCGAGCCGGCGCGCCGCAAGTCCACCGCCGTGCGCGGCGTCCCCGAGCCACGCCCCTCGGTTCGCGAGCTCCTGCGCGATCTGGGCCGCGCGCTCGTCGAGCGTCCGGCGCTGGTTTTCGCGCTGGCCGGAGGTTCGCTGCTCTGCTACGGCTCTGGCGCGGCGCTCCACGGCGTGACGTGGCTCGTCGAAGAGCGCGGATTCCGCTACGCCGACGCCGCCTTCCGCTCCGGCGTCGTCGCCGTCTTCGCTGGTTTCCTCGGCAACCTCGCCGGCGGCGCGTTCAGCGACTTCTGCGCGAAGCGTTTCCCGGCCGGCCGGTTGTGGAGCCTGGCGATCATGACGGCGTTCTTCACCATTCCGGCGTGGCTGTTCTACTCAGTCGTCCCCGGCGGGCCGCTCTTCTACGTCTGCTGGTTCTTCACCAGCGCCGGCACGACGGCATGGTTCGGACCGCTCTTCTCAACGTTCCAGGAGCTTTCCCCGGTGCGCGCGCGATCGACGATGGTCGCCTTCGCGCTTCTGGTTCTCAACCTCCTCGGCGTCGGTCCGGGTCCGCTGATCACCGGCATGATCGGCGATCGGAGTGGATTGAGCTTCGGATTGCTCGTGAGTCTCGTGATCACGGCGATGGCGATCATCCCGTTCTTCCTCGCGGCTCGCAAAGAGACCGTTTGAACCGCTTTTCAGTTCTGCTTCAACATCCCATGCCGCAATATCCGCGAGATCTCGCCGATCGCGTCCTCGGTGCCCATGCCGAAGTGGTCTTTGACGCCGAAGAGGATCTCGACGGAGAAGTAGTTCATGAAAATGCGCGTGGCCAGCATCACCGCGGAGATCGGTGAGAGTCCGTTGGCGAGTTTCGACTGGAGTTCCCCTTCCATTCCGTGCTTCTTGAAAAACGCATCGAAGCGGACCGCCATGTCCTCGTAAAACTTGCGGACGTGCGCGCCCTCGAACTCGACGACGTCGACGTAGATGAGTGCCACGTATTCGCGGTATTCGCGGACCATGTCGCGCGCGGCCAGGCCGAGGCTTTCCAGGTTTTCGGGGAACGTGCCTTCGGAGAGGGCGCGGTTGAAGGGGAACTGCGGCTGCGACATCAAAAGAAAGTAGCGGTCGAGCAGCGAGCGGAAGATCGTCTCCTTGTCAGGGAAGTGGTGATAGACATTGCCCTTCGAGACGCCGGCGTCGGCGGCGATGTCCTGCACGCTCGTGGCGCCGTAGCCGCGGTGGGAGAAGAGTTTCAGCGCGCTTTCGAGGATCAGCTGGCGCGACTTTTCGGAGCGCTCCTCCTGCGTCGATGCTTTCAGGCGAGTTGCTTTCGTAACTCCTCCTTCAGGACCTTGCCGTACGGCGTGCGCGGCAGCGCGCCGACAAAGATGAACCTGCGCGGGATTTTCAGCCGCGAAAGGCGCGCGCCAAGAAACGCGGTGAGATCGGAGTCGTCGACATCGTGCGCGACGACGAACGCAGTTCCCACTTCTCCCCATTTTTCGTCGGCGACCGCGATGACGGCCGCGTCGGAGACATGCGGATGCTGCAGCAACTCCGCTTCGACTTCGGCCGGATAGACGTTGACGCCGCCGCTGATGAACATTTCCTTGCGGCGGCCAACGATGAAGAAGGATCCGCCGGCATCGCGGCGAGCGACGTCTCCGGTCCTGAACCAACCTTCAACGTACGCTTCCGCCGTTGCTTCGGGATTGTTCCAGTAGCCGCTGCTTACGTGCGGACCGCGGAGCCATATCTCGCCAATATCGGCATCGCGGCCGGCGTCATCGACGAGACGGACATCGGTAAACATCATCGGCCGGCCGATCGAGCCGGGCCTGGCGCGCGCATCCTCGATCGTCATCGTGAAGCAGTTCACTCCAACCTCGGTCAGACCGTAACCTTGTTTGAGAGTAACACCGCGTCGCTGGTACGCATCGATGAGAAACGCGGGCAGCGGCGCGCCGCCGCTGATGAACCAACGCACGCGGCTCAGATCGACGGTGGCGAATTGCGGAGCGTCGTGGAGCATCTTCCAGATCGTCGGCACGCCCATCACGACCGTGCAGCGTTCGCGTTCGATCGTCTCCCAAACCTCGGCCGCGTCGAAGCCCCGGTGAAGGACGATCGTGCCGCCGATGAGGAAGAGCGGGATCAGAAAGACCGCGACGCCGCCGGCGTGATAAAGCGGCGTGAAGATCGGCGCGACGTCATCCTCGCGCAGCCCCCAATTCGTGATCGTGCTGTAGCCGTTCCAGAGGAGCTGCCGATGCGGAATCATCACGCCCTTCGGTTTGCCGGTCGTGCCGCTGGTGTAGAGCAGGCAGGCGGTCGATTCGGGATCGTGAACGACCATGGGAAATGCGCGTGATGTTTGCGGGATATCGATTTTCCTCAGCGGTACACCGTCCACGTCCGGAGTGCTGCCGTCGCGAAGCAGAGTCTTCATCCCGCAGTCGGCGGCGATGATCGATAACTCATGCGCGGTCGCGCGCGTGGAAAGCGGCACGACGATGACCCCGGCTTTGAGCGCGCCGAAGAAGACCGCGATGAAATCGATGCTGTTCTGTGCGAGGAGACCGGCTCGATCGCCGGGCCCGAGACCGGCGTCGAGAAGCATCGCGGCCGCACGATTCGCGCGCTCGTTGATCTCCGCGTACGTCAGGCGTTCTCCGGTTTCGACGGAGATCAGTGCAACGCGATCGGGCGTGATGCGCGCGCGCTCAGCTAGGAGGTCGCCTGCAAACATGCGATGAATCGCTCCGGCTGCTGCGCGTGCGGAATGTGCGCGGCATCGTCGATGATGCAGAGCCGCGACCCGGCGATTCCGGCGTGCAGTTGCTCGATGTAGGCGCGGGTGACGACGCCATCGTTCGCGCCCCAGATAACGGTCGTCGGGACGCGGAGGGTGCCGAGGCGGTCGTCGATGAAGTACGCCATCATCCCGCCCGCGATCAGACGAAGCATAGGCGAGTCGCTGCTGCGCGTGATGAGCGCGTCGATTGCCCAATCCGGAAACTGCGCGTTGACGCCGTGTACCGCCTGAAGAATCGGCACCGCTTCGTCGCGATTCGACGCGACCAGCGAAACGCCTAACGGGATTGCCAGGCCGCCGCCGGACTCGAGGAAGAGCTCAGCGACTCGCGAGGGCTGCGCGAGCGCGTAGAGGATGCTGATCCACGCGCCCATCGAGTTGCCGGCCAGGGTCGCGCGCCCACTCCCTTCGGCATCCAGCACGGCCGCGAGACGGTCGACGAGGTACTGCATGGTCAGCGCGCCGGTCTGCGGTTCGCTTTCTCCGTGGCCGGCGAGATCGGGAATGATGAGGCGGTACGACTTCATCAGCGATGGCGCGACCAGCGACCACGTACCGGCGTGGTCGTTGACGCCGTGGATCAGAGCGAGGGTCCGTTCGCCCTCGCCGCCCGTCCAATAGACCGCCCCGTCGAGCGATTTTCGCGTCAGGCCGGCCAGCGTCAGCATCGATCGCGTTTGGGCGATGAAGTCGGCGTGCGAGGTGATTTCAGGCAAAGAGCCGTCCTTGATCGAGCGGCATGCGCAAGGCCACCGCGGCCTGGTTGTAGCCGACGCCGGATCCGACCAGCACGACGAGGTGACCGGCCTTGATCCTGCCGCCGCGAAGCGCATCATCGAGCGCCATTGGGATGCAGGCCGAACCGGTGTAGCCGGCGTGCTCCATGATCGTGTGGGTCTTCGTCATCGGCATGCCGAGGTCGTTCATCACGATCTCGATGGTCGGCTTGCGGACTTGCGAGAAGATGATCATGTCGATATCGGTCAGCGCGAAGCCGCCGTTTTCTGCGAGACGGCGGACCAGTTTCGGCCAGCCGGCGTCGTTGATTTCGGGCGGATAGCGCTCGACCATCCGCACCGAGGTGCGGCCGGCCTGGACCGACTCCGCGGTGGCCGGTTCGACTGTGCCGCCCGACTCGATCAGCCAGTTGCGATGGTAAGAGCCGTCGGCGGCAAAGGCCGAGGCGATGTATCCCGGCGCGTCGCTGCGATCGAGCACCACGGCGCCTGCGCCGTCGCCATAGAAAAAGACGAACGGATCGTCGGCGCGGGCGAGCTTGCGCATCAGATAGACGGCCACCACGAGGACGGTTCTCAGCGACGGATTGCTGGTCATCAAGCCCGCCGCCGCCGAAAGCGCGGTTGGAAATGATGCGCAAGCACAGCCGACGTCGAACGTGCCGGCGTTGACCGCGCCGAGCTTCGACTGCAGCACGACCGAGGTTGCGGGCGTGATGTAGTCGGGAGAGTCGGTGCCGAGAATGATCAGGTCGAGCTCTTCGGGCGATTTGCCCGCGCGGGAGAGCGCCTGTTGCGCCGCCTGCAGCGCGAGATCTGAGGCCGCCCATCCGTCCGGCGCCTGCCAGCGTTTGAGGATGCCGCTGGCTTTCTCCATCTTGTTCACGAACTCCGGCGCGATCTCCGCGAATCGTGCGCGCAAATCGTCGTTGGTGACTTCGATCTCGGGCAGGTAGCTCCCCGTACTGACGATGTTCGCGTACGCCGGCACGCTCATGTCCCCAGCACCAGTCCCCCATCAACCGACAGCACCGTGCCGCTGATGAATCGGGCCGCGTCCGAGGCGAGCCAGACGTAGGCGTTGGCGACGTCCGCCGGATCGCCGAGCCGGTCCAGCGGTGTTTTCGCCAGCATTACACCGAGCACTTTCTGCGGCATGGCCTGGACCATCTCCGTGGCGATGAATCCCGGCGCGACGGCGTTGACGCGAATTCCGAATCGCCCGAGCTCGCGCGCCCACGTCTGCGTGAAGCTGATCACGCCGGCCTTCGTGGCCGCGTAGTTGGTCTGCCCGAAGTTGCCGTAGAGGCCGACGATGGACGACGCGTTCAGGATGACGCCTGACGATTGCCGGATCAAGTGGGGCACAACGGCGCGCGTGCAGAGGAAAACGCCTTTGAGGTTGACGTTGACGACGGCGTCGAATGTCGCGTCGTCCATCGTCGAGAGGACTTCGCCGTCCTTCCACTTCACGAGCTGAGCGTCGCGAACGATTCCGGCGTTGTTGACCAGGACATCGACCCGTCCATGCTCGGCGATGACCGCCGCCGTGGCCGCTTCGACCGACTCTTTGCTGGTGACATCGACCTTTGGTTCCGAGGTGACATCCCATACGACGACCTTCGCTCCCTCGGCGCGAAATGCCTCGGCGGAAGCGAGTCCGATTCCAGCGCCGCCGCCGGTAATGACGACGACTTTGTCCTTTAGATTGAGGTTCATCGTTGAATGGTACGTTCGATGAGAGCAGCGTCTGTCGGCAACTTGCCGACTGGTCGGTTTGTTTTGCGGTCAATGTAAAGCGGAGTGCGCTGGTTGTCAACGTGACCCCCGTTACGTCCCCATCCGCGACGAGAACCCATCCTCGTAGCTTGTCCTCGATCAGAGTGTCGCTGGCCGCGTTCGTTCTCGCCATCGCCACGCCGTCATTCGCCATCACGTACGTCGTCCCGCCGGATCGGTTCGAGATCGACCGGGCGGCGGCGATTGTGGTCGGACGCATTCTCGGCGCGCATGTGGAACGGTCGCGGTTCGGGATCGAGACGGTGACGACGGTCGCGATCGACGAGGCAATCAAGGGAAATCCCGGCACCGTCGCCAACGTACATACGCCCGGCGGAACGCTCGGCGCGGAGACGCGCGTAGTTCCCGGCGCTCCGACATTTGTCGACGGCGAGCGTGTTCTTCTTTTTCTCTCCCGGCGCGGCGATGGCGGCTACGTCATCACCGACCTCGGACTCGGAACCTTTCGTCTCGTGCGCGATGAGTTTGGCCGCGAACTCGCCGTCCGCAACGACGCGGACATCGAAGGGTGGGACGCCGGCGGCAACGTGCATGTCGAGCAGCAGCGATCCGCGGATCGATTCCTCGACTACATTCGCGGCGTTCTTCGCGGCGAAACGATTGCCGAGGATTACTTCGTTGCGAGGATGACGAACGTGAAGGCGGAATCGCTGCACCCGATCGCGGCCGCATCATTCACCGCCACTTCCTACATGCTCACCTACGGCTCCGGCCTCGGCACGCGCTGGAACGTCTTTCCGAGCGCCGTGAGCTGGAACCGTGGCAACTCCGAAACGGGTCCGCTCGGAAACGGCGCCGCCGAGATCAGCGCCGCCTTCAGCACCTGGAACGCCGGCGGAACGAACTACGTCCTCTCCAGCGCCAACGCGAATCCGAATGGATTCCTCGACGCCACCGACGGCACGAACAACATTGTCTTCGAAAAGAACCTCACCTCGGCCGGCCTGCAGCCATTCAGCTGTTCCTCCGGCGGCGCGCTCGGCATCGCCGGCATGACGCACGCGGGCTTCGGAGGCGGGACACACGTCTTCCGCGGCGAGACGTTCGCCACAACGCTCGAAGCCGACGTCAGCATGAATCAGGGTGTGGGCACCTGCACGCCAGGACAGGTTCCGCAGGAGCTTTTCAAAAGCGCGATCACGCACGAGTTCGGCCACACGCTTGGATTCCGCCACTCCGATCAGACCCGCAACCTGAGCGCGTCGTGCGCCGGCGATCCGACGCTCGACTGCACCAGCTCCGCGATCATGAATCACATCCTCGTCTCAGGGCTCAACGGCCAGCTCCTGGCCTGGGACAACACCGCGCTCAACGCCGTCTACGGAGCCGCACCGGCCTGCACCCCGCCGTCGATCACGCTGCAACCGTTCGGCGCGTCGATCAACGCCGGCAACTCTGTGCAACTTTCCGTCGCCGCCACCGGCACGCCTCCACTGTCGTATCAATGGTTCGTCGGATTCACAGGCGATACATCAACGCCGGTGGTTAATGGGACGACGTCGACGATCGTCGTGGCGCCGGCAATCACGACGTCGTATTGGGTTCGCGTCACGGGCGCCTGCGCACCGGTCGCGAACAGCAACGCGGCAACAATCGTCGTGACGGTATGCGTGCCGCCGCAAATTCTGAACACGCTGAAGGATCAGACGGTCCTCGCAGGAACCGTCGTCTCGCTCACCGTGAATGTCATCGGCACAAATCCGGCCGTCTCCTGGATGGCGAACGGAAACCTGATCGGCTTCGGTCCGACCCTGACCACAACCCCGCTGACGCAGACAACGCAATTCCGCGCGCATGCGGTCAACGCCTGCGGCTCCGCCGACAGCAACCTCGTCACGATCACCGTGACTCCGCCGCGGCGGCGGCCGGTACTGCACTAACTCCGGAAATCAGAGTTCCGGGAACACCTTCAGAAGGGATGCCTCCAGCGGAGGCCTGGGAAGCGGCTGTAATCGCGGTCGGTCGTAATCCACTCGCAGCCCGATTCGACCGCGAGCGCAGCCAGGAACGCGTCGGCGATGATGTCGCCGCGCGCCTGAGCCTTCACACAAAAGGAAGTGAAGATTCCCCAATGCCGCTCGCCGGGAGTGATCAGGACTGCGTTGGGTTGATCGCGCAGAAATCCGCAAAACTCGAGCGCGCGTCGAAGTCGTCGAAGGCGACGACATGGTTTACCGGGCTGGATCCGGAGCGGCGAAGAGTCAGGGCGGCTTGCGGCTGGCCATGACCAGGAGCCTGTCAGGTCTCGCTGTCCGCGAAAACGCTGATGCGTTGCGACAACACCGAAACCGATCCGCGCGTCGATGGCGCAGCCTGCCGTGCGCTTGGAATCCGCTCGATGATGATCGCGCCGCTGTTGGAAGGGACGAACGCCGTCGGAGCGCTCAAAACATTCTCGCGGGATGCGCAGGCCTTCTCCGATCTCGACGCGTACGTGCTGCAGCTTCTGGCCGGCATGACCTCGGCCGCACTGCTGCAGGCGCGCACGTTCCGCGAGCTGGAGGCGTCGGAAGCGCGGTATCGCATGCTCTTCGACCGCAACATCGCCGGCGTGTTTCGGTCAACGCTCGACGGCCGCATTCTCGACTGCAATGAGTCGCTGGCGCAGTATCTCGGCTATGACTCCCGCGAAGAGCTGATCGCGCAGCCGGCATGGAATCTCTACCATCAGCGCTCCGACCGGGGAGAGCTGATCCGCCTCGTGCAGCAGAACCGGACCATGCTCAATATCCGCATGCCCTTCCGCCGCAAGGATGGCTCGTCGCTCCTCGGCATGATCAGCGCCAGCATCGTTCACAGCAACACGGACGAGCCGCAACTGCTCGGGACGCTGGTCGAAGCGTAAATCCGCTGGCCCGAAAGTCTGGCGCGTCAATCGAGATGGTAGACGCGGATCGACTTTCCGATGCGCGTGTACGGCTTGCCGGCGATCATGCCGTCGAGCCAGTTCTTCACTTTCGGGCTGTGTGTTTCGCCGATGGCGATCTCCATCTCGCTCGTCGCAAACCAGCCATGGATCTCCTCCACATTCTTGATCACCTTGTGCGGCGGTAAGCCGAGGCGATCGAGGTCGGCCGACGTGAAGAGGAGCAGCGAGATGCTCGGGATGTGCTCGCGGCGTGTGTAGCGTACGAGGCGCAGCACGTCCTGTCCCCAATCGAGATTGCTGTCGTTGAGCACCTTCTCCGGATGCGGCGCAAATGCGTTGAACCACGGCAGATAGTCGGGATGCGCGGCCACTCCGCTGACGAAAAGCCAGAGCACGAGTAACGCCGACGCGATGCGAAGGCGCGGCCACGCCAGAATCGCAGCGGCAGCGGCGATCGCGAGTGGTGCATACATCGGCAACACGTGACGGACGCCGATGTTGATCTGGCTCGTCATCGCCACGCCGAGGATCGCCAGCGCGATCAGAGGCACCTCGGGGCGGCGGCGCGCCAGCAGAGCGCATCCGGTCAGTGCGATCAGCAGAAACGGGATCGGCGTCTTGAAAAAGAGCGCGACCGGGAAGTAATACCACCAGCCGTTCCAGTTCAGTTGCTCGAAAAGGAAATTGCGATGGCCGGTGGCGTCGTGATGGCGGACGTCGGCGATGCCGTCGATCAATGGTTGAAAACTGAATCCGAATCCGGCCCAGACCAACGCCACGGCAAGAATCAAGGCCACGACTCCGCAGATCAGAAACGTCGAACGGATCGCTGATGCGTTTTTCCGGCCTCGAATCCACATCACGGCCAGCAGGACCGCGGCAGCGGCGGGAAAGAAGACAAGGAACGAGTACTTCGAGAGCACGCCCGCGGCGAGGGCGATGCCGGTCATCGCCGTACGCCGCCACGATGGATGTTCAGCGAGCCGCGTCAGTTCGTCGAGCGCGAACGGCATCATCGCCGTCACCACCATGTCCGTCGTCGCAAGTCCGCCGTGCGCCAGGACCGGCGGGAGCAGGGCGAAGAGAGCGGCCGAAAGGAGGCCCGCTTCCGGCGAGAAGAGATGCATCGCCCATCGCGCCACGAAAATAATTGCGAGCGCGAGAAAGAGAAGATTGCCGATGCGCATTCGCGCCAGGTTGCTGGTGTAGCGGCCGTTCGTCAGGAGCTCATTGCCGCGGATTGCGCGGTCCGTACCCGCGGGTTCGGGCGCATTCAAGAACGGCAGCGCGAAGAAGACACGCGCCAGCGGCGGATGGTGCAGGTCCGTCGTCCAGGAGTGGTGTTTGAGGATGTCGTAGCCGGCGATGAGATGCAGATTCTCGTCGCTGGTCTGCGCGAAGACGCGATGCGTTGCCGCGACGCGCCCGACGGACAGCGCCACGATGATCGCCACTCCGATCCAGGCGCGCCGCCGCGTCACGAACGCCTCTTCAGCCAGAGACTGCGGCCCGGATTCTCCAGCGTCAGCGGCATCAATTCGGCGAGCAGCCCGCGATGGAATCGCGCCAGCCAGGTTCCGAACAGCACGACCTCGAACGCATCGTTGAACTCGAGAAAGGCGCGCAGGATGTAGTTCTCGTTCCACGCCCGGCCTTCGCACACCCACTCCTTCGGATCCCGCTCCGCTTCGAGCGCCACGATGTACCGATGCAGATCACCAAGCCGTGGCAACCGCCGCGCCGCGCGTTTCAGGAAGCCGGACACTGTGCGCGATTCTAAACGTAGGATTGCAGATCGCGGCGGCAAGCGACGCTCGACGCCGCCCTCGCCCTCGCGAAGACGGCGATGTGCGAAATGTTGGGATCAACTGATCGTGCCGCCGAGGTAGTTGATGCAGTTGAGGATGAACGAGAGATTGCTGCCGTGCGCAACTTCGCCCGGCGCGGGATAGCCCGTTCCCGCATCGCCGCAGAGTCCCGACCGCGCCGCCATGATCACAGTGCCGTCGTTGCTGTAAGAGAACTCCACTGCGAACGCGTAATCCGCCGGGCTGTAGTTGCTGCCGCTCGTGTCGCTGACGTTTGGCGGAAACGAGTAAAGCACCGTTCCGTTCCCTGGCGCGACACCGCACGACAGGAGCGCATAGACGTTAGGGAGCAGCCAGTCCCGCGGTGCCGGCTTAGGTACTTGCATCACCGCCAGCGCCAACGGCGTAAACGGAAGTTGTGCGACCTCGAACCCCGCGGGCACGATCGTAATCCCGAGCGCCCCCGCCAGTACAGCGTCGAAGCCGGTATAAAACGTGTGGTTGCTGATGAACAGCAACTGTCCTCCGTTGTTCACCCAGGCCGGGATTCCAGTCAGGTCAGTCTCCGAAAAATCGAAGCTCGTTTCGTTCGGAATCGCGGGCGTGTAACCGGGTTGCGTGGCCGGGTAATGGGTGAGGATCACGAGGACGTCCACTCCGTCGAGTTGCTGCGAGATGGGCTGCGTGTAATCCGTGAATGAATACGTGGTGCCCTGAGCGTCCAGCGCGTTGAGGAGCGTGACGAGATGGTTGGATGTTTCATTCTGGACTTGCACCTGAGTTCCCATACTGTCGAACAGGATGTTCATGACTACCTCCTGCTGACAGGGACTGACGGGCGTGGCGCTTTTTCCAGACCGCAAATTTTGTGATGCAGACGCACCTTCAATCTCCCGTGGAAACCGGACGCCCCGTGGCAGTCGAATTGGATGGAGGAAAGGAAAATGTCCAATACGACTTCGACGACGATCACTCCCGTTCCAATGATCTATGCCTCGTTTTTCGGCGTCTGTAATCCCGACGATTCCACACTCGAGTCCTACAATGCCTCCGCGACCGATCTCGCCGGCTCTGGATTCGCGACGGTGAATCTCTGGCAATTTCACGTCGACGCTGCCGGCAACCTGCTCTTCAACGCGGCCGCGCCAGGACCGGCTCTGATCTCCGGCGGTGCGCTGCAGAGCGGGTTCTCGTACGTTCCCGGAGTCTTTGCCGCGTTGACAGCATCGGCAAGCAAGGTGACGAAGGTCCGGGCCACCATCGGCGGCTGGGGACTCGATAACACCTTCAACAACATGGTGCAACTGATCAACCAATTCGGCACCGGGCCGGCCAATCCCCTCTATCAGAACTTTGTCGCCCTGAAGGCGTTGGGAGTCACCGGGATCGATCTCGATCTCGAGCCCTCCGGCGGAAAGGTCATCCACGACTACCCTTACTACATCGGCCCACTCGCGCAACTGATCACCATGATCGCGGGGCTGGGGCTGGGCACGACATTCTGCCCGTACCAGAACGAGAATTTCTGGCTCGTTCTCCTTGCCGCCGTTTACACGCAGAACGGCGGCCAGCAGCCGGTCAAGTCGATGAACGTGCAGTGCTACTCCGGCGGAGCAGGCAACACGCAAACCGCCTGGATCGACGTCCTCAACCAGTTCCCGGATCTGCAGACCGGAATGGCCACAACGGCGTCGGAAGCGCTTGGCATCAGCGATCCGGCCTCCTTCGTCGTTCCCGGACTGGGACTTATGCTCAGCGGCCAGCCGCAATGCCCGTCCGCGCTTCAGCAGGCGCTGACGGCCAAGGGCTTCGCGCAGAAGGGCATCACCGGCGCCTACCTGTTCAACTACGCGAACATCCAGAGCATTCAGCAGAGCGGGAGCTGCCCGAACGACAACACGACGGCCGACTACGCAAACGCCATCATCGCGGGCATTAACGCGGTGAACGGTGCGAGCTGACGGCAATCCCTATCTACGTACTGTCGGTGTATCCTTTAGGGCGGGTCCACCGACAATTGAATCCTTCCTCGCTGTTCGAGACGAACCTGGCGGTCATCGATGGCGTGATCGCCATGGTGTGCAGGCGCGCACGGCTGCACGGCGCGGACGCCGAAGATTTCGCCTCATCGGTCCGCATCGCGCTCATGGAGAACGACTACGCCATCCTGCGCCAGTACGCCGGACGCTCCTCGTTCGCCACCTATCTCGGCGTGGTGGTCCAACGCCTTCTCCTCGATCAGCGCTCGCGGGCGCTGGGCCGCTGGCGTCCATCGCGCGAGGCGGAACGATTCGGCGAGGCAGGTGTGCTATTGGAGACGCTGCTGCATCGCGACCTTCGCACCCTCGAAGAATCGCTTCCCATCATTCAACGCCTCGACGGCACGATCACGCGCGAGCGCGCGGCCGGGATGGCGGCGCGCTTTCCCCTCCGGATAACAAAACCTCGCGCGGTGGATCTCGATGAGGATGTGCCCGTTGCCGGCAGCTATGCGGCAGATGACCGCGTCGTAGACGCCGACCGCCGCAGGCTGAGCGCCGAGACCAGCCGCGTGGTGCGGAAGGCGCTGGCGGCATTGCCGGACGAAGACGCCATGATCCTTCGCTTCCGTTTCGCCTCGGAGATGAGCATCGCCGACATCTCGCGCATGCTGCGGCTGCCGCAGCGCCCGCTCTACCGCCGGTTGGAATCGCTGATCGCACGCCTTCGTGCGGCCCTGGCCGCGGCTGGTCTCAACGCGGGCGATGTCATCGCGTTGGTCGGCGAAGCGCAGGAGATGGATTTCGGCCTCGCAGACGGGAAAACCGATCCCGCGCGGCAGTCGCTCATTACGGAGACCCGAGCGGCGGAGGAGGGCCGATGACCATCGAGAACCGAAGTGCCGCGTGTCTCGATGCAGAAGTCCTCGCTGCCTTTGCCGACGGAAAGTTGACGAGGAGCGAAATGCCGGCGGTGCTGGCGCACCTGCGCGACTGCCCGAACTGTATGAGCGCATTGGAAATCGCGAACGAGATTGCCGGCGCAAAGGAGGCGCATTCCTTTCGCTTGTGGTGGGCCGCGGCCGCGGCGGTAATCGCGATCGCGATCGTCGTCGCCATTCCGCTGCTGCGCCGCGACGAATCGCCGACCGCGAAGCTCAGCAGGTACGCGCCGGCTGATGCGCGAACGGTCGAGACGCGGCTCGCGGCATTTCCGTGGGCGCCATACCGCGGGCCGCTCCGCGCCGGCGACGCTGCAGAAGACGCCCGGCGCCTGCAACTGGCCGGTGTTGCCGGCGATGCCGTCGCGCGCGCGAACACCGATCCCGCCGCCGAAGCGCAGCGGACGGCCGGCGTCGCTCTTCTGCTGGTCGGCGAACCCGAGAACGCGCTGAAGCGATTGCGACTCGCTGCCGAGCGAGCCCCCAACGATGCCGCGACGTGGTCCGACCTCGCTGCGGCTCTCGACGCCGCGGCCGTGCGCCTGGAGCGGAAGTCGCTACATACCGAGGCGTTGGCGGCGGCCGATCACGCGCTCGCGGTGGATGCATCGCATCCGGCCGCGCTCTTCAATCGCGCGTTGATCCTCGAGCACCTCGGCCTCGGCGGCGAGGCGCGCAAGGCATGGGATCGCTATCTCGCCGTCGATCCGTCGTCCCACTGGGCCGATGAGGCACGGCAGCACCTCCGCCGCTTGCCGGTGTCGACGGGCGAGGCGCGCTTCCGCGCCGCGCAGACCGACCTCGCGACCGTGGCAACCATGGTGCCTTCGTTTCCGCAACTGAGCCGCGCGTACGCGGAAGGCATCTACCTCGGGCGCTGGGGCGCATCGGGCGACGTCGCGAATCTCGATGCAGCTCGCGCCATCGGCGACGCGCTGGTCCGATCGTCGGGTGAATCGTTGCTGCGCGACAGCGTGCGGGTCATCGACGCGTCGGCGGGCGAACGGCGGAAGCAACTCGCCGCAGCGCATGCGCTCTACGACCGCGCGCGCGCCACACTCTGGCATCGCCAGTCGCAGTCCGCGGAGCGCGAGCTTCGCGACGCTGCGGCCGACTTCGAGCGCGTTGGCAGTCCCATGTCGCTCGTAGCGCGGTACTACGCGGCCTGCGCGCGGTTCGAGAACGACGACATCGCGGGTTCCCGCGCGGAGCTCGAGCGCCTGCTCGCCGAGAGCAACGCACATCCGGAGTTCGTCGCTTTGCAGGCGCAGATCCACTGGCAGTTGGCGACCGTGGCCTTTTCCGCGGCCGACTGGGTCTCGGCTCTGGAGCCATTGAGCGAGGCCGAGCAACGTTTCCGCCGTCTCGGCGAGCGCGCCAACCTCGCCTTCATCAAGGGCATGCAGTCGACCGCGCTGGGCTGTCTCGGCCGGCCGGATGAAGCGTGGGCGGCCCGCATCGAAGCCTTTCGCGGCCTTGACTGGGAGGGGTATGCCGATCGTCTGCCGGTCACGCTCGGCGGCGCTGCGCGCATGGAATTGCACGCCGGACGGCTCGACACCGCCCAGTCGTTTCTGCACCTCGAAGTTAATGCTCTGCGTAACCTCCAAGACCATGCGCAATTGACCAACGCGCTCGTCCGCGAGACCTTGCTGCAGATCGAGCGCGGCGATCGCGTTGCTGCGTCGGAAGCGGAGCGCCAGGCCATGATCGCCGCGAGGTCACTCTCCGGACCGGCGCGCGGCATCGCCTTCGCCGATACATCGCTCGCCGCCGGCGCGGTCGCGCTGCCGGACAATGCCAGAGCGGCGCGCGAAGCGCTGACGTCCGCTATCGATTTCTACCGCGCCTCGGGGCGAATGATCTTCCTCCCGCAGGCGCATCTGCTTCGCGCCCGGGCCTCGCTGCGCGTTGCCGACCGCGCCGCCGCTCTGCGCGATCTCGACGAAGGGCTGGAGGTCCTCGACCGTCATGGCCGCCGCCTTGCCGGCCCGCTCGTCGGGACGGACATTCTCGACGCCGGCGCGGCGCTCGGGCAGGAAGCGATCCGGCTGCGCCTTGACATGGGCGACGTCGCGGGCGCGTTTCGCGAAGGCGAACGGCGCAATCTCCGTGTTGATGGATCTGCGGATTCCCCTGTCCTTCTCGACGTCCTGCAGCACCGCCTGGCCGGTTCGTCCTCGGCCGTGATGATGCTGATGGTGGTCCCCGGCGAGGCCATGGCGATCACCGTCACTGCAACGACGATCGCCACAGCTCGCGCGCCGCTCGACGAGCAGGCGCTCGATGCGCGGATTCGTGGCGCCGTTGAAGGTAAAAACGACGATGCGGCCGGGCTGTACGACGCTCTCGTCCGCCCGTCGGAACCGGTCCTCGCGGGCATCGAACGGCTGATCGTCGTAGCCGATCCTCGATTGCGCAACGTTCCATATGCGGCACTTTACGATCGGATGAAAAAGCGTTACCTCATCGAAGCGGTCGCGGTTGCCGTCGCGCAGAGCGCCTCATCGCTGCGCGAGCAGCACGCGGCAGCCCCGCGGCTGGCCGTCGCTGTGGCGTTGCCGTCGGGTACGTTGGCGCCGCTGCCCGGCGCACGGCGGGAGCTCGACGATTTGACGTCGCTGTATCCGAAGCTCGTCGTCATCGAGCCCGCGTTCGCGACGCTGCCGGCGTTCGCGGCCGCCGCCGCGCACGCCGGAGTGGTCCACATTGCCGGACACACGTCGCACGTACCCGGCATGAGCGAGCCGGCGCTTCCTTTCGCACAGCACAGCGCGACGTGGAGAGATCTGTGCGGCCTTCGATTCGAAGCCGCCTCGGTGGTAATCCTCTCCGCCTGCGAGACGCTCAGCCGCACCTCCACGGGCAGTCTCGGAAGCGGCGTGCTCGCCGCGGGAGCGGGAGACGTGATCGGCACGCTGGCGCCGATCGCCGACGACGACGCGGCCGGCCTCTTCCAGCAGATCCATCGCGGCCTCGCCGCCGGAATGCCGGCATCGGACGCGCTCCGGCGCGCGCAACTCGACGCTCTCGCCATGGAGTCAGCGACCGACCGTCACACAACGTGGCGCGCCGTGGCCTTGCTAACGCGACACATTTGAAAGGAGAACATTATGGGCACCGTGAACATCAATTTTCTCGGCGTTTGCACGATTTTCAGGAATCTGGAGGTCACGCCCGGCGAGGTCATCAATCGCGTGGTGCTCGCGCGAACAACCGAGGCGTTCCAAAGACTAACAGGCGTCGTTGAGCACATTGCCAAGCTGCAGTTCGGGGCTGACGAGATCATCATCGATCAAGGACCGGGGTTGCCGCCGTTCCGGTCGCCGTTCCAGCCGCCTGCCGCAGGGTCATACGAACTCGACCAAGGAGTGCGATTGACGATCCCCAATGCAAAAAGGAGTACCGAGCTATTGCCGGAGCGCGGGTTGGATTGTCTTCCCAGCCTGGCGGTATTTCTCGATGGGACCATCGGACCTCCGGCCTCCTGGGTGTTCAATCCAGATATTGAGAACGTCCAGGCGTGGTTCGATTTCAATGGAGGTGAGGCGCTGGCCTACAAGCTGAATCCCGAGCCCCCATGCGACATTGTGCCCAGCATTACGGTCCTGACCATCGAAACCCAAGACGATCCCCAGCTCGAATACAAGCCGCTGGGAGGCCTCCCGACCCTGATTACGCTGAAGAGCGCGTTGGAGCCGCCCAGCATATACGTCATGAACTTCGCAGAAGGGCAGGGAGTGATCGAAGACAACAAGGATTTTCTGCTCAATTATTGCCTCGTCGATCCGTTTCCGGACATCTCGAAAATCTCCATTCCGAGAGCCAATGCTTGCCTGCTCCCGTCGCCAGGAACACCAGTCCATTTCCCCCGCTGCGGCGACGCGGGCCCGGGGTGCTCGAACACGACGTATCCGTGAATTGCCGGTTGCCCCACGTCACGATCGTGAATCTGAAGGGAATCGTGACGCTGGCGCGAGCGGCGTGGCCGGTGGGCCGTGGCTCTCCAGACCACGCACGTCTAATGCGATATCCACCGGCTATCGCTGTGCGCGTATCGTATTGCGCTAGCTCGGGTAGTAAAGAACATCTCACAGAGAAGCCATCTGCCGCAGTTTCGAGAACTCACCAAGGAATCCGGACCGAATTTAGTCTGATCTCCGGGGAAAACGAGCGAGGCTTGCCAGTCACAAATGGCAATCTCATTTCTTTGGTTGATGACGTTTCTCTGTCCGTCGACCTCCCGGTCTTCCGTAAAATCTTCGTCATTCAGGCCTCAGACGCACGCGAGACCGGTCACGGAGATTTCGCGCGCTTGGCTAACCTTCCCGCAGACCCGGCGTCCAACACCTCGAAACGGAGGAACACCATGCGACGACTTGCCCTCGTACCCGCCCTGATCGCCCTCGCCCTTCCCCTCGCTGCCATCTCCGATTACCACGGACACAGCAATTACTCGAATCACGGACTCTCGGTCTCGATTGATGACTGGGAAGACGTTCGCGACTGCAGCGCGCTGCATGTCAGCTACAACGACCGCACCGTGCCGGTAATCGAAGAGAACGTGCCGGTGAGCGGCATGCGCTCGCTCAAAGTGCGCAGCGATCGAAACGGCTCGATCCGCGTCGTCGGCACGACGTCTTCGACCTTCGGCGTCAAAGCCTGCAAGGCTTCCGCGCTCGGCAATGCGAATGACATCCGCGTCAACGTCAGCGGCAATGAAGTCAGCGCTGACCCGATCGACAACGAGTCGCGATCGATCGTCTACTTTCTGGTTTCCGCACCGCGCAATGCCACGCTTAATCTCGATGCCACGAATGGCCCGATCTCCATCGACGGCGTCGATGGCTCCGTCACCGCCAACGCGCTCAACGGCCCCATCTCCGTGAAGGACTCGAACGGTACACTCGACATTCACACGCAGAATGGCCCGATCGCGTTTGCGGGCAACTCCGGCAACGTGAAGCTGCGAGCGACGAACGGTCCCATCTCCGTAAAACTGGCCGGCTCCTCCTGGACCTCCGGCAGCCTCGATGCCTCGACGGAAAACGGCCCGCTGTCGCTCAAGGTCCCGGCGAGCTACGGTTCCGGCGTGCACGTCGAGACGGACGGCAATTCGCCGGTGAGCTGCCGCGGCGCCGCCTGCCGTGCGGCGAGGAAGGCATATGACGAAAGCGGCGAAAACGATGAAGACTACGGTCCGCGCTGGCCACGCCGCATCGACCTCGGCTCCGGCGCGCGCATGGTGACGCTGACCACGCACAACGGTCCTGTGTCGGTGAAAGAAGGCGACTGAGTCCCCCATTGAGGCGGCAGCGTCACTGCTGCCGTCTCATCGTTTCGGCGTCACACGCCAGATCGTGTTGCCGACGTCGTCCGCGACCAGCAATGCGCCCGATCTGTCGACCGCGACGCCGACCGGACGTCCGCGCGCATCGCCTTTCTCGTCGACGAATCCCGTCAGGACATCCTCGGGCATTCCGTTCGGACGCCCATTCGCAAACGGCACGAAGATCACTTTGTAGCCGCTGAGCGGTTTGCGATTCCACGAGCCGTGCTGGCCGACGAACGCGCCGCCGGAGTAGCGCGCTGGAAAGAGCTTCGCGTCGTAGAACGTCAAGCCGAGCGACGCGGTATGCGCGCCGAGGGCGTAGTCGGGAACCGTGGCTGAAGCGACGAGATCGGGACGCTGCGGTTTCACGCGGTCGTCAACATGTTGGCCGTAGTAGCTGAACGGCCAGCCGTAAAACGCGCCGTCTTTCACGGATGTCATGTAGTCGGGAACGAGGTCGCTGCCGATTTCGTCGCGCTCATTGACCGAAGTCCAGAGAACGCCGCTTTGCGGTTGCCACGCCATGCCGACCGGATTGCGCAGTCCCGACGCGAAAATGCGCGAGCGGCCGGTCGCGCGATCGATCTCCATGATCGCGGCGCGGCCCGTCTCTTTGTCCAAGCCATTTTCAGCGGCGTTGCTATTCGATCCGATCGAAACGTAAAGCCGCGCGCCATCACGGCTGGCGATCACGTTCTTCGTCCAGTGATGGTTGATCGTTCCCGCAAGCAGGTCGGCAACTTTCACTGCCGCACCGGCGATCTTTCCCTCGGCATATGGAAAGCGCAGCAACGCGTCCGTGTCGGCGACATAGAAGTCGTTGCCGACCAGCGCCATGCCGAACGGCGACGTTAGTCCCTGCAGAAACACGCTGCGCGTTTCCGCGACTCCGTCGCCATCCGCATCGCGCAGCAGCGTGATGCGATTCGCGCTCGGCACCGCGCCGCCGGCCTTCTTCGACATCTTCTTCATGATCCAGCCCTTTATCCCTTTGCGGTCGTCGGGACGCTCCGGCCCATTCGTTTCGGCGACGAGAACATCGCCATTTGGAAGAACGTAGAGCCAGCGCGGATGATCGAGTCCGGTCGCGAGCGCGTTGACGGTGAAGCCGCTTGCAGCGACAGGAGTCGTCCCGGGCGGCCATCCTTTCGCCGGCGCGATCTGAAACGTCGGAATGAGCTGAGGCCTCGGCTCGACCAGCGTCGGATTCGGTCCCGTCACCGCCGACACGGGAAGCTTCGCAGTCTCCCCGCAGCCATACGCGAACAGCAGAAGGAGAAACGGAATGGCCTTGCGCATGGACGGTTCGGGTTCATGATCCGTTCCCGCTCTGCGTTACCATGAGCGAGTCACAAAAACCTGAGGAGGACGTCATGGCCAAAGGCAACAACGCCCGGAAAAAAGAGACCAAGAAGCCGAAGAAAGACAAGAAGTAACGCCCTTCATGTTCCTCATCGAGACCGAACGTCTCGTCATCCGACCGTGGCAGCCGGACGACCGTCCGGCTTTCACCGCGGTCATGTCGCACGCCGAGGTGACGCAGTACATTCACGGCGGCAAGCCGTACACCGAAGCGGATGTCGATCAGTGGTTTGAGCGCCAGGCGCGCCAGATCGCCGAACACGGCATGTGCATGGGCGCGCTCGTCGAGAAATCGACGAACGTTGTCGCCGGCATCTCGGGCGTCCAACCCCTCGGCACGACGAACGACATCGAGATCGGCTGGATCCTCGGCCGCGAAGCGTGGGGCCGCGGCTTCGCCACCGAAGCCGGCGCAGCCTGCATGCGCTACGTCCTTGAAACGCTCGGTCGCCCGCGCGTCGTGGCGATCATCGATCCCGCCAACCACCCCTCCAAACGCGTCGCCGCCCGCCTCGGCATGACCTACGAAGCGACGTACACCGGTGAACAACTAGGACATCGCTACCCGGAGATCGTGGTGGATCTGTTCGCGCGGGAGAGGGCAGCACGATTTCCGGTGTTCGACGTCGCAGCTGATCATCCACCGATCACAATCGACGACGTGAAGAGCGCGCTCGACGAAGACTAAGAATCAGTGCTCGCATTTCGCGGTACCACTACCCTTGCGCAGGCTTCCCATTCGGCGGCGACGACGACGCGGAGCCAGCCGGCGAGACGCCAGCGCTCCGTTCCCACCCACAGTCGCGGCGCGCGAAATGCAATTTGTTCCGCCGTTGTGATTTTGCGCCGCACCTTCGTTCTGCTTCTGGTGGTCGCGTGCGCGCGACATGAGCCTGCCCCGGTCCGCGCGCCAACGGCTCCGCCGCGGGCCGTTGCGCCGCCGCAACTGCCGAAGCCGGCCGAGTCGGCGCCGGCGAAGGCGCCGGATGTTGCGCCGGTGGCGCGCGACCTGCCGGAGATCGCCAGCGATGGGACGCTGCGCGTTCTTTTCACGTTCAACTCCACCGGCTACTTTTTGTATCGCGGCGAAACGCTCGGATACGAATACGAGCTGCTGACGATGTTTGCGCGCGACGCGAAGCTGCGGCTGGAGCCGCTGGTGATCCGCGACAGCAGCGAATTGTTCGATCATCTCAATCGAGGCGACGGCGACCTCGTAGCGGCGCAGCTGTCGATTCCATCCGCTACGCCGCCGATTGGCGTGGCCGTCACCGACTCGCTGTACGAGACTGCGCCGGTGGTCGTGCAGCGTTCGCCATCCGGCGGCAGCGCGACGCCGACGGTCGCGAAAGATCTGGCGCGCGAAGAGAAGACGACGCCGTCTACCGTCGAAGTGCGAGCGCGGCTGGTTTCGACGCCACGCGATCTCGCCGGCCAACGCGTCGAGATTCCGCGCACATCGCCCTATCGCCAGCGGCTACTCGAGCTGAACGAGGAACTAACGCAGGACATCGACGTGGTCGAGGTCGATGAGTCGAGCGATCGCATCATTCAGGAACTGGCGGAAGGTGAAATCGCCTTCACCGTGGCCGCGGAGAACGTTGCCGCGCTGAAGAGCGGCGAATATACGAATTTGATCATCAAGCCGGCCATCGGTCCGCCGCAGCCGGTGGTCTGGGCCGTCCGCCGCAACTCTCCGCAACTCCTCAGCGCACTCAATCAGTGGCTCGCGAACAAGCGCAAGGCCGGACTGCTCGCCGTGCTCTATCGCAAGTACTTCCTCGATCGCCGCGCGTACACGGCCCGCGTCAACAGTCCGTTTCTGACGGCCGAGACGGGGACGCTTTCGCCATACGACGACTGGTTTCGCGAGTACGCGCGCATTCCCGGTTGGGATTGGCGCCTCGTCGCCGCGCAGGCCTTTCAGGAATCGCGTTTCAATCCGCGCGCGCATTCATGGGCCGGCGCAGTCGGGCTGATGCAGATCATGCCGAAGACAGCGCGACAGCTTCACGCCAACGCCGCCGATCCAAAACAGAGCGTGGAAGCGGCCTGCCGCTATCTCTGGACGATCGACGAGCAGTGGAAGGAGATCAAGTCCGACAGCGAGCGGATCAAGTTCATCCTGGCCTCGTACAACGTCGGCACCGGCCACGTGCAGGATGCCGTGCGCCTTGCTGCGAAGAACGGCGACGATCCGCAATCGTGGCTGGATGTGAGTTACTGGCTGATCCGCAAATCGAAACGCAGCGTCTACAACGATCCGGTCGTTAAACACGGCTTCGCGCGCGGTACTGAGCCGGTCGCCTACGTCGATCAAATTCTGCAGCGCTGGAGCAATTACAAGGAGTTCGTGAAGGAACCGGAGGCTGCGACGACGACTCAGTAGCCGCTACTTCGCCGCGTACGGTCCGAACATCGCCACCACGTTGCCTGTATCGGTCATGTCGTCGAGCACGAAGACGCGGTACTCATCGCCGCCCGGCGCGACGCGGACGACGATGTGTCCGTGTTGCGCCTTGAGCTGGTCCGCGCGCGAGCCGATGCTGGCCTTGGTAGGTTCGCGCAGCGTCGTGATGAAAATGTCGCGAGGACCGGGATACAGCCGCGTGGCCATCATCCGCTTCAGCGAATCCTGCGACGGATGCGTCGCCGACCACGCCGGCACGATGATTACGCTCGAACGCAGCGTAGCCAGAAACCCGGCGCTCTCCGGATCGATCGAGCCGTGATGGTTGGCCACATGTACGTCCGTCGGACCGATGACGCGCGCCACGGCTGTCTCTACGGACTGCCACTCCGGCGCGCCGGCGTCGGGAACGCCGGGCATGTCGCCGCCTGTGAAGTAATCGAATTTTCCGTACCGAATCCGCAACCCGATGCTGCACATGTTTTCCGACGGCCTGTCCTCGTCCGCGATCGATTCCAGCGGCGGAAAAATCGAACGCGGCTCGTCGCCGCTGCCGGTCCACACCATGCCATTGCCCGCCACATTGCGCACTTCGAAATTCGGAAACGCCTTGGCCTCGTGCCGCAACACAATCTGATCCGCGCGTCCGACCTTGATCGTCTCTTCGCGCATGCGCTCTTTGTATGCATTCACGAACGCATGGAAGTTCTTCAACATCGCATCTTCCGGCGGCGGCAGATATGAGTAGCCGCGATCGATGAGCGTGTCGATCGGCATGGCCTCCCCTACTTCGGCGATGCCCGTCAGCTTGAATGCGCCGCTCTTCGACGGCAGCGACGCCGCGGTCGGCGCGCCCATGTGGTCAGGATGGAAATGCGTGAGCAGCGCGTAGTCGAGATGCGGGGACGCCGGCGCCATGGCGCGCTCGATGTAGCGCACGATCCAGCTGCCGGCGGTTCGCGAGGCATCCGGCCGCGGATCGGTATCGGCCATCTTGACGCCATCGTTCGCGGCGCCGGCGTCGACGAGCATCGTCGTTCCATCCGGAAAAATCAGGAAGGCCGAGTTGCCGCGTCCCGTGCTGATCTGATGGATGTCGAGCACGCCGCGCGACCAGGCAGGCAGCGACTTGCCAATCTCCTGCGCGGCGAGGGGAAACGCGAAGAGCAGAAGGAGGAGGATCGAACGCAAAACTCGCATGCCGCGCATTCTGTCATCACGCCGAATGACATAAAGTCCCGCACTATGTCTGACGACGCAACCTTTGCATCCCTCGGCCTCTCCGCTCCGCTCCTCGAGACGCTAGCGCAACTCGGCTACGAGGCTCCGACACCGATTCAGGCGCGTACGATTCCGGCGCTCCTGGCCGGACGCGATCTGATCGGTCAGGCGCAAACCGGCACCGGCAAGACGGCCGCGTTCGCGCTGCCGATCCTCCAACAGCTCGATCTGAAGAGCAAAGCCACGCAGGCGCTCGTGCTGACGCCGACTCGCGAGCTGGCCATGCAGGTCTCCGACGCCATGCACTCCTACGCGAAAAAACTCGACGGCGTGGCCGTCCTTCCCGTCTACGGTGGCGCGCCGATCTTCGGGCAGATGAAGCATCTGCAGCGCGGCGCGCACGTCGTCGTCGGTACACCGGGACGGCTCATCGATCACCTCGACCGCGGCACGCTCGATCTCGCCAAGGTGCGCATGGTGGTTTTGGATGAAGCCGACGAAATGCTGAAGATGGGCTTCATCGACGAGGTCGAGCGGATGCTCTCGCTCGTGCCGACGCCGCGGCAGGTAGCGCTCTTCTCCGCCACGATGCCGGAGCCGATCGCGCGCATCGCGCAGCGGCATCTCGTCAAACCGGAGCGGGTAGAAATCGAGCATCACGGAATCTCCGCGCCCGATATCGAGCAGCGCTTTCTGAATGTGGCCGAGGGGCAGAAGCTCGAGGTGCTGACGCAGATGCTGGAGTTGGAGGAGGCGGACGCCGTCCTCATCTTCCGCCGCACGAAGAATGGCGCGGCCGAGTTGGCGGAGAAACTAGGCGGACGTGGATTCGCGGCCGAGCCGATGCACGGCGATATGAAACAAGCCGAGCGCGAGACGGTCATCCGCAAATTGAGAGCTGGAAAGATCGACATCGTCGTCGCCACCGACGTCGCCGCACGCGGCCTCGACGTCGAGCAGATCACGCACGTCGTCAACTACGACATCCCGAACGACGTCGAGGCGTACGTGCATCGCATCGGACGCACGGGCCGCGCCGGCCGCAGCGGCGTGGCCACGCTCTTTATTACGCCGCGCGAGCGCCGCATGATGCGCGAGATCGAGCGCTTCACCGGCACGCAGATCAAGCCGATGAAGATGCCGTCGCGCGCCGACGTGGCCGCGCGCCGCATCGCCGTTTTCAAGGAGACGCTGCGCAAGGAGCTGCAGAACGGCGATCTCGATCTCTACGTGCAGGTCGTCACGGAGCTCGCCGACGAAGGTCCGTCCGACATGGCCGAAGTCGCCGCGGCCGCGGCGCGTCTCGCGCACGGCGCGCGCGCGGTAGCCGCGCCGGTCGTGGAGACGCCGCCTGTGCCGGTGCGCGCGGAACGCGACGATGAGGAACCAAAGGTGCGACTCTCGATGGCCGTCGGCAAAAAGGACGGAATCCGTCCCGCCGACGTCGTCGGCTCCATCGCCAATGAGGCCGGCATCTCGGGACGTGAGATCGGACCGATCGACATCCGCGACGAGATCACCTACGTTTCGATCCCGATGCGCCTGCGCGACGATGTCATCACCAAACTCGGCGGCGCGAAGTTCCGCGGACGGCCGGTGAATTTGAAAGTGGCCGGCGCCGAAGCGCCGTCCGACCGCCCGAAATTCGGCGGAGCTCCCGGCGCGCGTTTCCGGCGCGATGAAGCTCCTCGAACAGCGAAGACATTCGATCGCGACAAGAAGCCATTCGATCGCGCGAAGAAGCCGTACGATCGCAGCAAGACGCCGTACGAGAAGAAGCCGTACGACCGAAGCAAGAAACCGTTTGAGAAGAGCACGCCGTTCGACAAATTCAAGAAGCCGTTCGCCAAGGGCAAGCCGAAGAAACGGTGACCCGTAGCTCGTTCTCATCTGCGCGCCCATCTGCGTCATCTGCGGATTAACATCCCTCGGTGGACGATCTCGACTTTCTAAATTTCAATCCCGACTTCAATTCGCCGCAGGTGATCGCCGTTTACGACGAGGTCGCGCTCTGGTCGGCGATGTTCGGACTGCTGCTTCTCGAAGAAGTGCCGATGGCGAATGTGACGAACGCTCTCGACGTCGGCTGCGGCACCGGCTTTCCACTCATCGAGCTGGCCGAGCGACTCGGCGATCGCGCGCACGTGCACGGCATCGATCCGTGGAGCGGGGCGCTCAAACGCGCCGCCGAAAAAATCGCCAGCCGCGGAACGCGCAACGTGACACTGCACGAAGGAAGCGCGGCCGCGATGCCGTTTCCCGACGCTACCTTCGATCTCATCGTCTCCAACCTCGGCGTAAACAATTTCGACGACCGCGCCGCCGCCATCCGCGAATGCCGCCGCGTCGCCAGGCGCGGTGCGACGCTCGCTCTTACGACAAATCTGCAAGGCCACATGCGCGAGTTCTACGACGTCTTCGCTGACGTCGTTCGCGATGACGCCGAGGCGTCAAAGCGGCTTCGCGATCACATCGAACATCGCGCCACGGTCGACAACGTGCGCGAGTTGCTCGAAGGCGGCGGATTCAAAATCGCGCGGGTCGTCGAGCGCGAGTCCACCATGCGCTTCGCAAATGGCACCGCCCTCCTCAACCACTACTTCATCAAGCTCGGCTTCCTCAATGCCTGGAAGAAAGTCGCCGCACCAGATGAGCGCGACGTCTTCGCGCGGCTTCGCAACGCACTCGATGAACTCGCACGACGTAACGGCGAGCTGCGCCTGACCGTCCCAATGGCGTACGTCGACGCAATGGCGCGATAATCGACGGCATCGGGAGGATTCCAATGCGATTCATCTCCGCGGTTTTCTGCGCAGTGCTCAGTGTGTCCGCATTCGCCGATAACACTTCCACGCAAGCGGGGGCCGCACAGGGATCGAGCGTGACCATTCCGCTGACCCGCTACGACGAGCTGCAGAAAGCGACGGAGAACGCCGCGGCGACAGTGATTGACACGCTATCGCTGGCCGGCACTTTCCACGATCACAACCTCACGATGACGTTCGCCGGACGCAGCGTCGGCGCGCGCGCCGCCACGACCGTCATCAGCGGCGCTCCCGATCTCACGCTCTCCGGCTGCAGCGGCGACGCGCTTCTCGTGCGCAGCAGTAAGGGCGTTTACGACCTCATCGCGCTCGCGCCTTCGTTCACGCTTCGCTGCGATGCGCGTCCGAGCGGCAGCGACCGCGTTCGCATGGACGTCGCGCAATCGGTGCTGGCCGTGCGCTCCAACGTCGCCGATGGTGAGCTCGTCCCGGGCGACGATAGCGCGGACAACCTGCGAGGCTACTCGCTGGTGCGTCAGGTCGCGGGCGGCAACGAGACGCTCGCGGCGACGGCCACCGGCCGCTATCTCATCACGCTCCTGCCGGACACCACGCGTTTCCGCTACGTGATCCAGATCCACAATCCGAATCGCAACACCTCGCCGCTGCTCATCCATCTCGTGTCCGGCGAACACCTGCAGCAGATCGACTCCGCGGCGCCGTACGAGCCGAAGGACGGCAGCTACGCGTTCGCGATGCCGCCCGGCGACTCCACGATCACCATGACCGGCGAGTTGCAGGGAACCAACTTCGCGCCGCCAGTCGAGGCCAGCCTGCAGTACGTCGTCGTCGAATCGCATCCGTTGTTGCGTCCGGCCATGAAGTCGGCGGCCAAACGCCTGAGCACCGGGGAGACCGGCATCACGACGCAGTATCGCGGCGCGCTCGCGTTCGAAATCGGGCCGCGCGAACGCATCTCGTGGACGGTGACCCGCCTCGAAGCACTGCGTGCCATCAGCTACGCGGTACGCAACGTCACCCACACTCTGTTCGTGCCGGCGAACGGTCCTGTCCTCGGCGAGTCGGACCTCTATCTCGACAATCAGGGCGCGCCCGAGGTCGTCCTCCCGCCGAAACCGGAGCCGACGTTCGTCAGCCTGGAGGGCGAGCCGGTATTGATGACGAAGAATGCCGGCGGCGAACTTACCGTCCCACTTTCCGCCGGCGTGCAACACGTGATCGTGCAGCATCGCCAGGGCATCGCGCACCTCCCCATCGTCTTCGCGCAACTGCAGGTGCCAAGGCTTCCGGTGCCGTCGACGTATACGAACGTGACCATCCGCTATCCCGATCACTGGATTCCGCTCTGGCAGTCGTTCGCCAGCCGAGGAACTACGTGGCGGCCGGACGCAGAGGCGATGATGGTTTTTGTTCTGCTGATGCTTTGGATCGAACGCGCGCTTGCATTCGTCAAGCTCGGCGTTCGCGTACGGTTGATTGCGGCGATATTTTTCGCGTTTGCGGCGATGGCCATTCCGATGGTGTTGTGGATCGTCGTTCTCGGATGCAGCGCGGTGACGTTGTTATGGATCGCGACCCAGCGCCGCGCGATTTCGCTTCCTCGGATCATCGGAGTCGCCCTGGCGGCTGGCCTGCTGGTCGTCCTCGCATTCGTCTATTCGATGTCGCAACGCGCCGCATCCGATTACACGAACAGCGCGAAAATGGAGTCCGGGTCCGGGGGCATTGCCGCCGTCACCGATACGGCCACGACAAGCGCGCAGTCGGTGCCGCCGCCATCACCGAAGGCCGCGCCGGCGCGCAGTGCATTCGCCTATCAAGGCCTCCCCGCGAAGTTCGAGCTTCCTGATGGCGTGCGATCGCAATCGTTCAGCGAGCAGTTACTCTCGCCGGAGCGGCCGCAGACGATCACGCTCGTTCTGCTTTCGATGACGATCGTGACGTGGACTGCAGTCGCGCTGGCACTCATTGCCGCGTGGATGTTGTTGCGTGAACGGGGAACGATCAAGGAGTCGGTGCGAGGTCGGCTGGCCGAGGCCGCACCGGTCGCGCCGGCGGTCGTATAGCTATTACTTGTCGATTAATCCCGCGTTCGTGGCCCGGTCGAAGACCCACTTCGATCCGTCCTTCACCATGCGCACGAGGAAGAGCGCCTTCTGGTTTTCGAAGAGATCTCCTTCGACGTTGAGGATCGCGCTGTCGCCGCGCACCTCGCCGCCGGTGATCTTGCCGGGCTTCTTCGGAAGATGGAAGCCGAGGGTTTGGATGGCGTCGGCGAGGTTCTCGTTTTCACTGCGGTCGGATTCGTAGAACGACTCCAGCGTTTTCGCGGTCACGTTTCCCTTGATGCCGGCCCAACTCTTTTTCGCGATCGCCGTCTGCAGCGCGTTGAACGCCTTGCCCGGTTCGCCGCCATCGGCCGGCAGCTTCGTTCCCGCGGGCGGATGCGTGACCTCGGTCGAAAACTTCAGGTCGATCGCGTAGTCATCGCCATCCATCGTCTTCAGCGGCTTCGGCGAGAAGATGCGGCCGGCCACCTTGTCGCGCGTGTTGGTGATCATGTCTGCGGTCATGCGGCTGCCGGTCATCTCGACGTACTGCGTCATCGTGTCGGAGTAGGTGGCGTTCATGCTCACGTCGTTATCGGGACGCACCCAAAGCAGCACGTAGTTGTGATCGCGCAATGCTTTCTGGTTGATGACGTTCGTATGCGGATCGAGCTCCGCCGCCGCTTCGGCGACGTCGATCGGCTCCTCGGAAAGCACGACTTCGATCGCGGACTTGCGCGCGTCGCGCTGATCGTGCGTCTCGTACGCCGCCGCGTATTTCGGCTTGATCGGAGGCCGCTTGCCAGCGGTGAATTGTCCCGAGGCTTCGCCGCCGAGGGCGATGACAGGGCAAAGAAGGATGAGAAGCGCGGCGATTCGTTTGTGCGGCATCGCGATACCGTAGGTCGCCGCTCCGCCCGCGGTCAAGTCATACTCTCCTCGCATGAGCCTCTTCCTCGGCCTGCTCTTCGGATCGATCGGCATGGTCTACATGATCTACGGCAAGCGGCAGTCGAGCGTGCTCCACATCGTGGTCGGCGCGATCCTGATCATCTATCCCTATCTTTTTTCGAACGCGTTGCTGGTCTTCATCGCCGGCGTGATCCTCACCGCGATTCCGTATGCACGTCTTCGAGGACTGATCTGATGAGCGACTACCTTCCGCTGACCTGTCCCTATTGCGGCGAGCCGGTCGAGCTGGCGGTCGAGGACACCGGCTGGAGCCGGCAGTCGTTCGTGCAGGATTGCCCCGTCTGTTGTCAGCCGTGGCAGGTCGAGCTGACGCGCGATGCATACGGGGATTGGAGCGCGACGTTGCGGACGGGGGACGAGTGAACTGTCATCCTGAGCCGCCGGAGGCGCGTAGCCGAAGGCGTAGCGCTGGAGGACGGCGAAGGATCCCCGGCTGGTAACAACGGGCGGTCGGCGGAAGTAAACCACCCCCTCCCGACCCTGGTTACCAGCCGGGGATCCTTCGACCGTCCTGCGCTGCTCCGGCTTCGCCTACGCAGCTCCGGCGGCTCAGGATGACAGTCGGGATGACAGTCAGTCAATCCGGATTCGTCGCCCACACCGACAGTTCCGTGATGAAGCCACGGTCGTCCATCTCGAGCATCGACAGTGCCGCATGCGCGATTTCGGTCGCGCGCAGTTTGCGCTCGCTCAGCGGACGTCCGCGGAAAAACTCCGTCTGTACTTCGCTGGGATTGATTTGCATGACGCGGATGTCGTGCTTGCGCAGCTCGGCGCGCCAGCACTCGGTCATGCCGGACAGCGCGAACTTGCTTGCGACGTACGCCGTGCCGCCGGCGAAGCCGCGAACGCCCGCGGACGAGGAGATGTTGATGATGTTGCCGCGCTTGCGGGTGATGAAATGATGCGCCGACTCGCGCGCCACGACCATCGCGCCGAAGACGTTCGTGGCCATGACGCGCTGCATCTCCGTGAGGTCGAGGTCGACGAGCGGACCGAAGGAGCCGAAGCCGGCGTTGTTGACGAGGACGTTGTAATCGGGAACGAGCTCGATCGTCTTCCGCACCAGCGCAACCGCGTCGGCTTCGACGCTGACGTCCGCGCGAATGCCGTGCGCGTCGATCGTTTTCGCGGCAGCGATCGCCTTCTCCTCATCGCGTCCGCACAGTACGACTTCGGCGCCGCGTTCCTTGAGTTGTTTGGCGATTTCGAATCCGATTCCTGAACTGCCGCCGGTGACGAGCGCGCGAACGTCGGAGAGTTTCATGCGCCGATTCTATGTCTCACCGGCAGCCGCGTCCTGCTTCGACGGGAGCGAACGCAGTCGGAAACAGCGCGTGTGCGGCGTGGGCATGTTCGCATCGTGCGCGGCCGCCCATGCGCGCGAGGCGCATCTGCACGCGGTAGTTGCCGGGGTCGATCTGCGCGGCGCGGATGAGTGAAGCGCGGTCGCTGTGCGTGGCGAAGATGTCCATCGCGACGATCTGTGACGCACTTCGAACCACGCCGGCGATCGACATCAGGAGCACGGCGACGACGGCGAATCGCCACGACGTCCGCGGTGCCGCCTCCTCCGGAATCCATAAGGCGCCGAGCGCGCACCAGACCACGAATGCCGGAACGGCCAGCAGCAGCACGGCGTCGAAGGTTCCGGCAACCACGGCGCCGGCGATGACGCCGAGGAACGCGACCGCGGCCAGCGCCTCCTGCGCGTCGAACGCGCGCCGCAGTTGCCGCAGGCCGGACCAGGTCAAGCGGAACAACGCCAGCGTGAGCAGAACGAACGCGGCGATGCCGCGCTCCGAAATACAGGCGAACAGATCGCTGCTCGGCCATGGATTCGCGGTCATCCCGCGATCGTTTGGATCGAGCGACGGATCGCGGCGCGCTGCGCGGACCGGATAGTCGACCGGCCAGTTTCCCGGCCCGGCGCCGAGGAAAGGATGACGGAGCGTCATCAGAAGCGAATAGCCGTACTGCACGAGCCGTCCGCGTCCGCTTCCCTCCGAATAGCCGGCAATGTTGCGCACCGAATCGAGATAGGGGTTGCTTCCATGCCAGTGCAGTGCGTTGGGAAGCACCAATGACAACGCAACGCAGGCGGCGGAGAGCGCGACCACGCCGGCGATGCGTTTCCAGATCCCGCGATCGCGCCGTAGCGGCGCCGAGACGAGCATGGCCACGATCACCACCAGCATGACCGCGGCGAATGCCAGCCACGCCGCGCGCGATCGCGTCAGCACGAGCGCGGCTACGACCAGCGCGGACGCGACGGCCCAGCGCAAGTACGTCGCCCGCCGCGCCGCGCGCAACGTGCAAAGCAGCAGCAGGGGAAATCCGAACGCGGCGACATGCGCCACAAAATTGCGATTGCCGAGAGTGCCGCCCGGCGCGCGGTTCACGGAGAAAAAGTCGATATCGAGTCCGTACGTCTGCAGCAGCGAAGTTGCCGCCGCCGCGACCACTGCCAGCGCGAGCGCGCCGAGGAGCGGACGGGCCAGGCCGGCGTCGCGGAGCGTACGCGCGATCCAGAAAAGGAGCAGCGATGAAGCGCTCACGGCCAGCGCGCGAATCGCCAGCCAGCGATTTGTCGCGAACAGCGCGGAGAGCGCGCTCAGCGCAAAGTATCCGGCCAGCAACAGATCGACACGCGTCACGCTCATCCGCCACAACGCGCGGATCGCCAGCAGTCCCGCCAGCGCCGCCGCGAGATGCAGCGCCAACTCCTTCGGGATGAAAAATCGATCGAGCTCGAACGCGTGAAATGTCGTGACAGCGAGGATGACCGCGATTGCGCCAACCTGCACCACTCGCAAGGCGAGACTTCCGGCAGGCTTCGGCGCCACTTCGACAATGCTCATGACGCGCGATTGTCCGTCAGGTCTGCTTCTTCTGCCGCCGCCAGAAAAGAACCAGCGGAATGATCAGCGTCGTAAGAAGCCACTGCCAGTACGTCCCAAGAAACTGCGAGAAGGAACGGCCGGCGTTCGCGCTCACGTGCACGGGCCAGCGTTTCGCAACTCCCTTCACTTTTCCATCGATCTCGACGTACACGGTGGCCACCAGCTCGCGGTTGCCGCTCTCGAGCGGCGTGACCTGCCACGACCATTCCGTGTACGAGCCGCCGCCGATTATCTGTTCTTCGCTGGAGTTGCTCTGAATCGTAAAGCCGCTTCCTGCCAGCGTCGCGCGCATCGTCGGCGTCAGGTGAATCGTCGACGTGGACGTCTGACCGCCGGTGGGAAGATCGGAAGAAATCTCCGCGCTCTGATTCGCCGGTGCGATGCGCAGAACGAATGTTTGCGGCACTGCGACGCGCATCTCAGTCGGCGCGCTGATGAACAACACGCCTGGATTCAGCTCGCGAAATTTGCGATCGATCTCGCTCCAAAGCTGCCCTTCCGTCGTCGTCGTATCGTGGTGATGCTCGGTCGTCGTCGCGGTGCCGGTAGTTTCCGTAGCGCCGGTCGTCATCGCCGCGGTCTCGGAGCTCGTTGTCGTCAAACCGGTATCCGTCGTCGACGTCTGGCTCAGGATCACGTGAGGTTGCGGAGCCGGCGGCGGAGAAGGCTGAGGCAGTGGCAGCGGAAGGACGATATGCACCGGAGGACGCACCGCCATCTTCATGTGCGCCGACATTCGTTGCTTCATCGCCCCTTCCTCGGGCGTCCCTTTGATTGCTCCCTGCCGCTGCGACTCCCGCCATTCCGCGAACGCGTTCGACGTCTGATGCAACTCGTCGTACGCCAGGCCAAGCCAGTAATGCGGGAAGTAGCCCGGCCGCTCGTTGGGATCGAGCTTGATGGCCTGACGGAAATCTTCCGCGGCCAGATCCCATCGCTTCGCTTCCGCGGCGGCGATGCCGGCCTTGTAACTCTGCGCCGCCGTCTGCACGACCAGAACGCGCGGATCGACACGCAGTTGCGCCGAGCGCGTCTGAGCAAGAATCGCGAGCAGCGGGAGGACGAATCGCAATGCCATACCTGGGAGAGTATGAACCACGGCAGTTTCCTACCCTCGGAACTTAATCGCCAGCATTCGCGTCCCACCACCAAACCGACTGCTGGAGGCACGAATGACCCGGAAGCTCTCGCCCGCGCTCTTCATCCTCGCCCTCATCGCCGCAAACGCGAACGCCGCCGACCTCGTTCGCATCGTTCGCTACAAGCTCTCCGCCGGCGATCTCGCCAGCGGGATGGCCGCGGTCGAGGATTACAAACGCGCCACCGGCGTCGACGCCGAGTATCTCGATGCGGTCGGCTGGCTGGCCCGCGGCGCCGAGATGCAGCATCGTCCGGAATTGGCGAAGGAGTTTGTCACCGAACTGCGCCGCGAGATTCCCGCCGAGAAGCCCGAGATCGTCGTCCCCCTCGGCGCCGCGATCGAAGTGGAGGCGCGGCTGATCGCATCGCAGACCGGCCGCGGCGCGGCGATCCGCTTCCTCGAAGGCGAGCTTGCGCACGCGAATGCAGTCCCGCTCCGCGCGCGCATCAACAAGAACATCAACCTCCTCTCGCTCGAAGGAAAACCGGCGCCGGCGCTCGATATGGCCAACGTCATCGGCGCGCCGGCACCGTCGCTGGCATCGCTGCGCGGCAAACCGGTGCTGATGTATTTCTTCGCCTGGGGCTGCGGCGACTGCAAAGCGCAGGCGCCGTCGCTCACGCGCGTCTGGCAAAAATACAAGTCGAGCGGACTGGCGCTGATCACCGCCACGCGCCTCTACGGATCGCTCGACGACAAGCCGGCCACGCCCGCCGACGAAACGGCGAAGATCGAGAGCGTCTGGAAGGACCTCTACGCCGGACTGGAAGGCGTCCCGGCGATCATCGACACGGAGACGATGGTCCGCTACGGCGTCTCCGCCACACCGACGTTCGTCCTGCTCGACCGCAAAGGAATCGTGCGGCTTTACACGCCGACGCGCTTATCCGAAGCCGAGCTGTCGCGAAGGATTGATGAGGTGCTGGCCGAAGCGCCGTAG
>DATART010000157.1:0-2799 GCA_036264035.1 Thermoanaerobaculia bacterium
ACAGATCCTCTCGGTAACCTTGTTCGAGAAACTCGATCTGGCAGAAGCACTTACGCCAACGTTCCCCGATGAAAAACTACCGATCATCGATAACCAACTCATTCTGCTCAACTTTTGACCGGACAGTAGTGATTCAACATTGCACATTCAACATTCCGCCTCACCAGCGATGGTACGCCGGATGTCCTTCCTTCACGGCCACGAACGTGCCGCGGCAGGTGTCGGTGACCTTGCCATTCGACTCGATCGATGCCTCGACGACGGCACGGTCGTCCGAGGCTTCGACGACGTGCGCGCGGATGCGCAGCGGCGCCATCGGCGTGGGACGCTTCAGGAAAACGTGAAAGTCGGACGTCACCGTACATGGCGGCGTCGAGCTTCCGTTGCGCTCCATCAGCACGATCGTCGCGGCCCAATTGCTGTGGCAGTCGAGCAGCGCGCCGATGATGCCGCCGTTCAGGACGTTGTCGAACGCCGCGTGATGCGGCTCAGGCGTCCAGTCGCAGACGAATTCGTCGCCCTCGCGGAAGCTGCGGATGCGCAGCCCTTTGTCGTTGGCGGGACCGCAACCAAAGCAGCGGTTCTGCGGCGCGTAGGTTTCCTGGATGCTTTTTTCGGTCACGGCGCGGATTGTAGTACCCGCAAGTGAGAAACGATTTGAACCACAAAGACACAAAGGACACAAAGAGGATTTCTTCGTGTCCTTTGTGCCTTTGTGGTGAAAGGATTTTTAGGACGTCAATGCCATCACATCCGGGAAGAACTCGTGGAACAGGCCTTCCAGCGTCGCGCGATGTATGTCCTCGAGAAAGTGAACTGCCAGGGCGAGCTGCGGACGTCGCGACAGACGATGCGAGATACCTCTGAGGGCGAGGCGGATTCCTTCGATCGATTGGTACGACTCCAGCCAGCCGTCATCGCGCATCCGCGGATAGACGATTCGCAGGCGGCCGGGAAGTTCGTCGATGTGTGGATCGATCGCGGCGTAGACATGCCGCAGAAAGAGATCCAACGGCTCCTTTGCATAGCGCTCGAAATCTATCGCCAGAAAGTGATCGAAGAAAACGTCCGCGATCACGCGCGCGTAGTGCCCGTGCTCGGGGATCAGCACGCGGCGGAATGCGGCCACCGAGGGATGCGAATCGGTGAACGCGTCCACGCGGCGGTGGTGGCGGATTCCCTTCGCAACTCCCGGCGGCACGTCATCGCCGATGCGTCCTTTCACGAAGTCGCCGGCGAGGTTTCCGATCAGCGACTCCGCGGTTTGTTCCGCCAGCAGCAGGTGCGCCAGGTAGTTCACCGGAGTACGATACCGGCATGCGGCGAAGTAGCTACGCGCTGCGGAGCACGAGGCGGAACGGATTCGGTCCGAACGTGTTGTCGGGACGCACCGTCAGGACGCGGACTGTGTTCGGCTTGTTGCCATCGTCGTCGCCAGGCGTCGCCGCGATGAAGCCGGAGGCGCCGTCGACGTCGGCGGTGAGGCCGAATTCGCGCGCGGCTGTGAGCGGCAGCGTGATCAGGTACTCGCCGGGCGTGATCGTCTCCACAGCCGCGGGCGAGCTTGCCGGCGCCAGGCGCGCGCAGCCCGCGTCATCGATCGCGAAGTTCCACTGCAGTTGGGCGAACATTTCTCTCACCTCACTTTCGTAGTGACTACGGACGCCGCAACGTTACAGATTGGTTCGGATATCCTTTGCCGTCTCAAATGAACGCGATCGAAAGCCGCTCGTTGCGGAAGGTCTATCCCGCGCCGGCCATCAAGAAACGGCGCGGTGTGCCTGCACCGCCGGCGCCGCCGGCCGGCGGGATCGTGGCCATCGATTCTCTCGATCTCGCGGTTTCCGACGGCGAATTTTTCGGCGTCCTCGGGCCGAATGGAGCGGGCAAGACGACGCTCATCGGAATCCTCACCACGCGCGTGCGCATCACCTCGGGTGACGCCTTCGTCGCGGGCGCGAACGTCGCCACCGAGCCGGCCGCAGTGCGGCGGCGGATCGGCGTCGTTCCGCAGCGGCCGAATCCCGACCGCAGCCTCAGCGTCATAGAAAACCTCGTCTTCCACGCCACCTACTTCGGGATCGCGCGCGCTGAGGCGGCGAGAAGGAGCGCGGAATTGCTGGAGCGGCTGGGGATCGCGGACAAGATGAACGCGAAAGTCGACCAGCTCTCCGGCGGGCAGCAGCAGCGGCTGATGATCGCGCGCGCGTTGACGCACGATCCGCGCGTGATTTTCCTCGACGAGCCGACCGTCGGCCTCGATCCCCAGGCGCGGCTCTCGCTTTGGGAAATCCTGCGCGAGCTGCACGGGCAGGGGAGGACGATCGTGATGTCGACGCACTACATGGAGGAAGCGGATCAGCTCTGCGACCGCCTGGCCATCATCGATCAGGGCAAGCTGCTGGCGCTCGATACGCCCGCCGCGCTGAAAGCAAAAGCTCCCGGCGACACGCTCGTCGAAGTCACCTTCGACGGCGATGCCTCGGTGGCCGCCGACGCGGCGCGATCGATCGAAGGCGTGTCGAACGCCGAGGCGCGCGGAGCGCTGCTGCGGGTTTTCAGCAGGCGGGGCGGCGAAGTGATCCCGGCTCTGATCAATGCGGGTGAAGCGAACGGCAGAATCGTGCGCGACATCCACCTTTCGCGGCCCAGCCTCGAAACGCTTTTCATCTCGCTCACGGGGAGGAAGCTCACATGACCGCCGATTCGCTTGCTGCTGTTGCGCCCTCGCGGGTTTTCGTCGCCATCCTGCTGCGCGACCTCACCGTGGCGCGCCGCGAGCTGCCGTACTTTCTCGTG
>DATART010000177.1:0-1971 GCA_036264035.1 Thermoanaerobaculia bacterium
CCGATGCCCGGGATGTTGCCGACGATCGGAACGACGATCGTGGTCGTCTCGATCTCCTGCGCCCGCGCGGCGAGCGCGGCGAGGACGAAGACGATCGCGAAATAGCGTTTCACGTTTCGATAGACGAACTTCCGCCTGTCCTCGTTACACAAAGTGCGGCCGCAACATCCGCGTGCCGACGACGGCGATCTTCTGCCATGTCGATAGAGAGAGCCTCCGCCGGATGACGACCAGCGGATCCTTTCGCAGTTTCGACAGGACGGTCGCGTAGATACCACCCATCAACAACACCGGGAAGCGCGCGTCGAACTCCAGCTCCTCGAGTAGCGGCTCGGCGGCGTGGAAATAGCTCTCCGCGCGCTCGATCTGGAACTCGATCAGCCGCCGCACCTCCGGCGTCTCGTGGCGCGCGAAGAGATCCCGCTCGCTGACACCGAACCGGCGCAGCTCCTCCTGCGGGACGTAGACGCGGTCGCGCGGGAGGTCGTCGCCGATGTCGCGCGTCACGTTCGTGAGCTGCAGCGCGGTGGAGAGATGCCGCCCATGCTCGATCGCGCTCTCTTTCCGGTAGCCGAAGATCGCGAGCGAGATGTCGGAGATCGACGCGGCGACCATCTCGCAGTAATGCAGCAGCTCATCGAACGTTTCGTACCGCGTCTTGACCAGATCCTGCCGGCAGCCGTCGATCAGCGCGATGAACGCACTCTTCGGAATCGCGAAATGTTTCAGCGCGTCCGCAAGCGCGATCGTGATCGGATGTTCCGGCGTTCCCGCGTAACACGCCTCGAGCTCGCGCTGCCAGGCGTCGAGCGTGCCTTCTATCGTGTGGCGCGGGCTTTCCAGCCCGCGCCCGGACGCAGGCTGGAAAGCCTGCGTCACACGGGGGTCTTCGTCCGCGATGTCGTCCGCGAACCGGCAATACGCGTACGCCGCGTAGACGGCGCGCCGCTTTTCTTTCGGCAGAAAGCGGAAGCCGACCGAGAAGTTCGCGCCGTGCTTGTGCGCGATCGAGCGGCAAAAATCGTAGGACTCGTCGAGTGTCATGAAACGGGTCCGAGCGGCGGCACTTTGATTTGCGTGTCGCGGGAGCGGCACCAGTGCTCACCCGGCTTGTGCATGCACCGCCCTTCGTGCCTCCAGACGCGCCGTACCACCGGCGCCAGAAGCGATTTCCACCAGCGCCGCTGGTGCCATCCGCTGAGATAACGATGAAAGTCCTTCGCGCGTGCCGCCTGCCGGACGAACATCGACAGACCCGCATTGCCGCCACTCTCGTACAAAAAGCGGTTGACGAGACTCGTCTCCTGCTTCGAACGTAGATCGCTCTGCCACAGCTCGTCGAAATCGCGCTCTTCGAGGATGCTCCGCGCCGCGAGCCAGCCGCTCGTCAGCGCGTAGCGGATGCCGAGGCCGAAGAGATAGTCCTGAAACCCGGCCGCTTCGCCGACATACCGCGAGCCGTTCGACGTCGCGCGGTTCTTCAAATGGAAGTTCATGTACGAATAGCCGGTACGCGCGTCGCCGGGCACATCGACGCCGGCGATGCGCCGCGCTTCGGCGAGCGAGTGCGCGAAATAGTCGTCGATCTTCTTGAAGTCGGCGACGATCGCGCAGCCGAAGGTGGCGATGCCGTCGAGGATGAAGAGATACGAATAGCCGCCGGGGGAGAGGTGATGGTTGAAGTAGACGTCGATCCGTTCCGGATCGCTCGTCTTCCACGTCATCTCCCGCGCCAGTCCATCGGGCGCCGCGGGACCGGTCGCGATGATGTCGGCAGTCGCTAGACGTGAGTTGAACTGCACGTCGACGCCGAGGGTGATGGCCTGCGCCAGGAGGCCGCGATCGAGCGTGTTCTCCTCGGCACCGCGGCGGATGAAGTAGCCGTACGGCGCGTCGCTCCGGATCGTCCGTCCCTTTCCGCGATGGTTGTAGAACGTCGCCCAGGTCGCGGGATGGAAGTAGAAGTTTCGC
>DATART010000206.1:0-11089 GCA_036264035.1 Thermoanaerobaculia bacterium
TGTGATGCAGTTAGGGCAAGTCTCTATCGGTCAACCACTTGACCTCTGCCCCCACCCAATGCCCATCTGGCGCGCCAGCAACGTCGACCGAGTTGGAGCTCGCATCCTCGGCTTCAAATGATGTTTTTGGGTGCCACATTGTTACTGCGGCCGCCCGCCCACCGGGACCGCGACGTACGGCACATTCGCGTCGCGCATCATCTTGTTCAGCGACTCGAGATCGGTCTTCGTGATCGTCTGCGCCTCGGCGGTCGCATCCTTGAGCAGGCCTTGCAGCACTTTGATCTGGTCCAGCTGCCATGCGGTCGGAGCGGCGGCGTAGTTCTCGATTCCACCGAGGAGTTGCGTGATGCGCTGCGTGACCGGCGGCGGGGTATAGACCACCGGCGGACCGGCCCATCCGAGGCCGGGCGAAGGCTGGCCACACTGCGTCGGGGTGCCGAGTTTGAGACAGGTCGCATCGACCTTTTTCAGCAGATCGTCGGCGGCTTTCTGGATATTCTCGGGTAACCGCGTCTTCTTGTAATCCTTGAGCGTGGTGTGCAATCCGGTAATCGATCGCCGCGCCGCAGCGCCTTGAGTCGCCATCTGCGCGAGTTGATTCAGCGCCTGGCGCCGCGCCGCGCGATCCTCAGCGCTCATCTCGATGCGCGGGTCTTCTTCGACGACCACTTTCGTCGACTGCTCCAGTTTTCCCGACGCGACTTTCACCGTGTACTGGCCCGGCTCGACGCGCAACGCGCCCTGGAAGCCGCCGAAGCCGCCGCCTTGTTCGCTTGCCTGTTCCGTCGCTGCTTCGGTCACGCCGCCGCCCGCCGTCGCACCTGCCGCCGCGGCTTCCGGCTCCCGCGGAGCTTCGTTCACGGAACGAGTGCGCAGATCCCACGTCACGCGATTGATGCCGGCGTCGTTCGTGCCGTCGATCTCGCGGATGACTTTGCCGTCTTTGTTGATGACGCTGATCTTCACCTTCTCTTTGTCAGCCGGTTTCGACTTCAGCAGATACGTGATCGAAGCGCCGTTCGGCGGATTCGGTCCGAAGAAGGCCTTGTGTCCGGTGACGCCGCTGCGGTTCGCGATGCGCCACTCGGTGGCCGGACGCGGATCGAAGACATGCAGCGCCTCGGACGGCGTCGCATCCGTCATCTGCTCGATGGGGGCGAGGTCATCGAGGATCCAGATCGAGCGTCCGTGCGTGGCGAGCACGAGATCGTTGTCGCGCGGATGGATGGCGATGTCGTCGACCGGCACGGTCGGTAGATTGAGTTTCAAACGCGACCAATGGCCTCCCTGGTCGTACGAAACGAAAAGTCCGCGCTCCGTGCCGAGGAAGAGGAGCTTCGGATTGCGGAAGTGCTCGCGGATGACGTGGACGGTTCCGGCGTCGTCGTCAATGCCGGTGCGGATCGCTTTCCATGTCGCGCCGTAATCGTTCGTCGCGAAAACGTAGACGCCGAAATCGTTGCTGCGATGTCCATCGAGCGTTGCGTAGGCAGTGCCTTCATTGAAGCGCGACGCGACGACGCGGCTCACGTAGACGCCCTTCTTCGGCGTCACGTTCTTCCACGTCTTGCCGCCGTCGCGCGTGACCTGGAGGTTGCCGTCGTCGGTGCCAACGTAGAGCAAATCGCGATTGGTTGGCGACTCGCTGATCGTCGTAATCGCCGGCCACGCCTGCACGCCGTCATCGCGCGACATCGTGTTCTTGTCGGGCACGCGGCCCATGATCGGAAGCTTGTCGCGATCTTCGCCGGTAGTCAGATCGCCGCCGAGGCGCGTCCAGGAGTCGCCGCGGTCGGTTGATTTGAAGAGATAGTTGCCGCCGTAGTACAGCGTCTTGCTGTCATACGAAGAGACAACCAGCGGCGAGTTCCACTGAAAGCGCAGCCGCTCACCCTCGGCCGCTGGAGGCCGGATCGAGCGCGACTCATGCGTCTTAAGGTTTCGCCGCAGCAGGTTGCCGTCCTGCGACTCCGCGTAGACCGTGTCGGGATCGGTCGGATCGATCTGCGCGTAGAAACCGTCGCCGCCGCCGACCGTGAACCAGTCGGAGTTGGCGATGCCGCGCGTGTCGAACGTGGCGGACGGTCCGCACCAGACGTTGTTGTCCTGCAGCCCGCCGCAGATGTGATACGGACGCTGCATGTCGAGACCGATCTCGTAAAACTGGCCGATGGCGATCGTGTTGAGGTAGTCCCAGCTTCGGCCGCGATCGCGAGTCGCGTAGATGCCGCCATCGGAGCCGGCGATCATGTGATTCGAATCGCGCGGATCGATCCACATGGCGTGGTAGTCGCCGTGAATTTTCTGCACGAGGTTGGTCTTGAACGTCTTCCCGGCATCCTCGGAGTAATACATCTGCGCGCCGTGCACCCACACGCGCTGGTCGTTGTTCGGATCGATGATGACCTGGCTGTAATAGCTGCCGCGCGGATTCGTATCGGACTGTTTCGTCCACGTTTCGCCGCCGTCGTCGCTGCGGAAGATGCCGCCGTTCGCGTGCTCGATGAGCGCGTAGACGACGTTCGCGTTGCGGCGGTAGATGTTGACGCCGATGCGTCCGATCTCCTTGCCCGCCTGCGGATCGGCGTCAACTGCTTTTCTGGAATCCGGATCCCACGGCAGACCCTTCTCGAGCTTTTTCCACGTCGCGCCGCCGTCGGTGGTTTTGTACAGACCGGAACCGGGTCCGCTGCCGCTGAAGCCGAAAACGGTGCGGCGCCGCTGATACATCGCCGCGATCAGCGTGCCGGGCGAATCGGGATCCATGGCGATGTCGGTCGCGCCGGTATCGTCATTGACGAAGAGGACGTTGCTCCAGGTCTTGCCGCCGTCCGTCGACTTGTAGACACCGCGATCCTTCGATGCTCCCCACAAGTCCACGCCGGCGGCCACATAGAGGACATTCGGGTCGGCTGGGGAGATAACGATGCGTCCGATGGCCATCGAGTTGTTGAGACCCATGTGCTTCCAGGTCCGGCCGGCATCGGTCGATTTGTAAACGCCGTTGCCCCACGACGCGCTCTGGCGGTTGTTCGCTTCGCCGCTGCCAACCCACACGATCGACGGATCGGACGGCGCAACGGTGACGTCGCCGATCGTCGACGTCGGCTGATCGTCGAAGATCGGCTCCCACGTGATGCCGCCATTCGTCGTCTTGAAAACGCCGCCGGACGCGGTACCGACATAGATGATGTCGGGATTGGACTCGACGACGGCGAAGTCATCGATGCGGCCGCCCATGGCCGCCGGCCCGATTTCGCGGAACTTGAGTCCCTTGAAGACGTCGTTGTAATCCGTCGGCGGAACGGGAGTCTTCGGGTACGGCTTGTCCGCAGCGAACGCAGCGACCGACACGAACATCGCGAGCAGCACAGTTTTCATGGCGGGAGACAGTACTAGGGGAACGGGAACGTTGTCACGCGGGGACGCGGAGGTCGCGGAGGAGAACCGATTTTCTCCGCTCCTCCGCGTCTCCGCGTGAAACCGTCTCCCTTGCGTCCACGGAGGCATCGTCATTGCACTACAAATAACACGGGCAACGGCCCGAAAGGAGAAGCAAATGGACAACCGTGAACGCGACAAGATGAGCAAGAATACTGAGTCAACCTCGGCTGGCGACGTCAACCGCAATACGTCTTCGCAGAGTGGAAAGAACAAGAGCGACTCATCCGCGGACTTCGGCCAGAAAATCGGCCAATCTGAGAACATGAACGAGCCCAACAGCCGCACCGGCAACAGCGGTTCGTCTGGCTACGAGAGTTCCAGCAACCCGAACCGTTCGTCTGGCAGCAAGTCGACGGGCAGCGAGTCGTGGGACAGCAAGAACAGCGGCAGCAAGAACAGCGGTAGCAACAGCAGCAGCAGCAGCGGATCGTCCAGCGGCAGCCGCCACTAACGATCGAAGTTTCGTCATCCACTGCAAGGCCGCGCATCCGCGCGGCCTTTTTCATTGGACCGCGTCGCCGCGCCGCAACTTCAATTTGATCTGATCGCGCGCGATCGACGCTCTGCCGCGCACTCCGTTCCACAACCACCGTCCCTCGGCATGCGACGCGATGACTTGCCGCGATGCGCTCATGTCGGTGAACGCCGGCGTGAGCAGCCGCGGGTCATTGAAGTTCTCGACGAACGCGTCGGCAATGCGTTGCTGCGCCGAATGATTTTCGCGCTCGCCATCGCTGCCGTACTGCGCGATGAGCAACTCCTTCGCGGGTGACGTGATCGGTTCGAGCAGGAGATTGCTGAAGCGGCAGGCGTGGCGCGCGTGCGTTGCGAAGAAGTCGTCGAAAGTCGCTGTGATCCAGTCGCTATCCAACGCGCCGTCGCCGCGTGCGACGATGGTTTCGACGAGATGGCGGGCCTGCTTGATGCCGCTGTTCGCTCCCTGCGCCGCGATCGGATCGTACGAGATGGCAGTATCGCCGAGCGCCGCGACGATCGCGCCGTTTGCAAGCCGCGCGACGGGCCGCCGAACAGCCGGAGTCACAGCGCCGACCAGCCACGCCAGCGGATCGGCAAGCTGCATGTCGCGGACGAACGGCTCGTCCCACGGAAAGAGCGCGGCCACGACCTCTTTCATCCGTTGCACGGCGATCGTTCCGTCCACGATGCCGGCGAATCGATCCATCCGCGAGCCGGGCTTCGCCTCCACCAGAATGTTCCAGCACGGGCCGGCTTCCTTGTGATGATAGGGGACGAAGAAAATCTCGCCGTCGGTGCCGAGGAAGTCGAATTTGACTGGAAGAAACGGAACGTCCGCGACGCGCGACGGACCGCCGATCACCGTGACCATCGCGAGGTTGCGCTGAGGCTTGTCGTACGTGCTGCGCGACTCATCGCGCTCGAAGATGCGGCACAGATCGGCGCGGCCGGTGGCCACGATGGTCAGATCGTGACTCGTTGCGATCTCGCCGAGCCGGTCGACGTTGACCTGCTCGATGATGATGTTGCCGCCGCGGTTCTCGAGCTCGTTCATCCAGCGCCACGACTGCAGACGCACGTCGACCGCTTGAAATAGCGACCGGAATCGTCCAACCAATCGGATCAGCGGATTGTGCAGCGTCGGACAGAAGGTAAGGAAAACGCCTTCGCCTTTCGGCGCGGCGTCGTCCCAGAAGTTGAGGCCGAGCTCGCGCTCGTACGACAGCGCCAGATCGAAGCGCGCCGCGGTGCCGGTCGGGCGGCTGGTCGTGAGCCACTCCTGCGCGGTGCGATCCGAATACAAATCGACACGATAGCCGGCGCGCAAGAGTCCGTGCCCGGCCGCCAGACCGCTGATCCCTGATCCGATGATGGCAATCGTTCGCATGTTTCTGATGTACGCACGTTCTTATGGAGTTGCCGTGAACGAAAGCGAACGCTTCCGTGACAGCAGCGAATCTCATTGCTATCCTCGATCGCAATGAGCGACGGCGACATCGCGATCAGCGGCGCAACCGCGGAAGACCTTCCGGTCATCCGGCAGCTCCTCGTCACCAACAATCTTCCGGTCAGCGGCATCGACGAGCACTGGAGGACGTTCATCGTCGCGCGCGATGGCGATGCGATCGTTGGCTGCGGCGGCGCCGAGGCGTACAAGTTCGCGGCGCTGATCCGGTCGGTGGCCGTGGCGGACTCCCATCGCGGCCGCGGCATCGGACGCCGCATCGTCCGGCAGCTTCTCGACCGGCTCGCATCGCGCGGCATCCGCGAGTTCTACCTGCTCACCACCACCGCGCAGCCGTATTTCGCCAAACGCGGATTCAAGCCGATCGATCGTGACGAAATCCATCCGCAGCTTCTCGCGTCGACGGAGTTGCAGGGCGCCTGTCCCGACACCGCCGTCTGCATGCGCCTGGTGATGCTGGCCTGACGCTCACGACTCCGGCACGACCTCGGTCGCGGCGATCACCGGCTTGGAGAGCGACGTCACGAACGTGACGCCGGCGACGCCGCTGATGCAGAGCGCGCTGCCGATGGCCGAGGCGAGGCTGAGGTGATCGCCGAGGATCAGGACGCCGAGCGTCATCGAGACGAGCACTGCCAGTTGCGAGATCACGCCGACCGTCATGGCGTCGACCCAGCGCAGGCTGAACGTCATCAGCAGTTGCGCGCCCATCGCGAGGATTGCAGTGGCAAATATCCAGAGCCATTCGGTGCGGTTCGGCGTCACCCACTGCGCGATGCCGAGCGGCATGCTGACGAACATGCCGAGGAGGCAGAAGCTGGCGTAGACAGACCACGAGTTTTCGCTGCGGCGCGCGGCGCGGATGGCGGTGACGGCGACGCCGGATGCGACCGCGGACAGCGCGCCGACGATCTCCCATCGGCCGAAGCCGAAGACGTCACCGGGCGCGGCATGCGCGTGAACGACGAGGAACACGCCCGCCAATGCGATCGGCAGGGGGATGAGCACGCGCGCGCTGAATTTTTCGCCGATGAACAGCATCGAGAAGGTGCCGCTCCAGATCGGCGCGGTGTAGTTGAGCAACGTGGCAACGCCGACGTTGATGTGCTGGATGGCGATGAAGTAGCACATCACCGCCAGTCCGCCGAAGAAGCCGCGCAAGAGGATGAGTCCGGGCCGGTTGTAGTGCAGCGCTGCGCGTCGGTATTGCGGCACGAGCAGGCATGGCAGCAACCCTGCGGCCATTCGCAGCATCGCCACCTCGGGGCCGCTCAGCCGCGCGGTGGCGACCTTCGCGGTGAAGGCCATGCCGCCGAACATCGTGGCCGAGGCGATCATCAACAACACCGCGCGATGCGTATCGTTTTTTGCTACTGTCACGCGGCGCGAAGAGTAGCAGGCCCCTTAGCAAACTAATGTTCAACTACCGCGAAGCAAGAGTGTCGGACGTGCCGGCGATCGTCGACTTTCAAGTCGCGATGGCGCGCGAAACCGAGGAGCTGGATCTCGATCGCGAAGTCTGCACGCGCGGAGTGCAGGCGCTGTTCGAGGACGCATCCCGAGGACGTTACTTCCTCGCGGAAAGCGACGGCGCCGTCATCGCGTCGCTGATGATCACGTACGAGTGGAGCGACTGGCGCAACGGCAACGTGTGGTGGATTCAGAGCGTCTACGTCGTCCCCGACTTTCGGCAGCAGCGCGTGTACGCCGGTTTGTACGAGCACGTCAAAACGCTGGTGATCGCCGACGATTCGCTTCGCGGAATTCGGCTGTACGTCGATCGCCGCAACGTGCGCGCGCAGGAGGTCTACACGCGCTTGGGGATGAATGGCGAGCACTATCAGGTGTTCGAGTGGATGAAGACGTTTTAGCGTTTCCAGTTCGTCCTGCGATTCGCTTCGGACTGGCAAGCCGGCGTCGTAAAGAAGCATTGCACCACAAAGACACAAAGGTCACAGAGGAGTCTCTTTGTGTCTTTGTGTCTCTGTGGTGAAAACGGTTTTCGCCCGACGCGTTGCATGCGTGGGGCTGACGCGTTGCATGCGAGGGCTTCACGCGAAATCGCGAGAGCCGCTCGCGTTGCATGCGAGGGCCAGACGCGATGTCGCGAGAGCCGCTCGCGTTGCATGCGAGGGCCTGACGCGATGTGGCGAGAGCCGCTCGCGTTGCATGCGAGGGCCTGACGCGAAATGGCGAGAGCCGCTCGCGTTGCATGCGACAGCCTGACGCGAAATGGCGAGAGCCGCTCGCGTTGCATGCGACAGCCTCACGCGACCGCAGAGATTCCTTACGCCTGATCGCGTTATGCCCTCGGATTGCCGGTTACGCCCGTGCCAACTTTTCGAGGAACTCGGACGGAGTCACGTGGGAGCGAGTTAACGGAGGGAGGTTTTGGGTGGAAGGAGGCGTTTGTCCGCGAGCGGTTTCATCCTGTGAACGCGGCCTTCATCCTTTCGCAGAGGCATTCGCGCCGGTAAAATCTGCCGCTTCACTCCTCGCAGACGGTTTTCTGACATCTTTAGATGGCAAATCACCTTCTGCAGAAGGTCTTTTGCCATCTAAAGATGACAAATCACCTTATGCAGAAGGTCTTTTGGCATCTAAAGATGACAAATTTGGCATCTAAAGATGACAAATTACCTTATGCAGAAGGTCTTTTGCCATCTAAAGATGACGGTTTCGCAGATAGAGATCTCATTTCCACTTCTTCGCGTCGATCCGTTTGCGCGCGAAGGCGCGCTCGACAACGCAGCCCCACGCTCGGCGTGGGGAACCGATCGCGAAGGACGTCGTGGCCGCGGAGGCGGCCACTGGAAAGTGCTTGCGTGGCGCGAGATCTTGTGGCGGCCGCCTGCGCGGCCGCCGATCGGGCGCGCGCCACAACCCCGCGCCGAGCGCGGGGCTGCATTGTCGAGCGCGCCTTCGCGCGCCACCGAGGCGAAATCGTGGATCTCCTCACAGCCTCTCAGGATGGTTTGTCCGTCGATCTTTCCACCCGAACTGAGCCAATGAGACCTTCCCATCCAGCGAAAAGACCACGCCCTCTTCCTCCAGCAACATCCGCTGCAATTCGTGTGAATCTCCGGCGCTGCGCGGCGAAATCTCACCCTTTGCATTGATCACGCGATGCCACGGGATGTGGATTTCGTCCGGTAATGAGTGAAGCGCGTAACCGACCTGGCGCGCGTGCCCGTCCAATCCGGCCAGCGTGGCGATCTGCACGTACGTGGCGACGCGTCCACGCGGGATGCGTTTGACCGTTTTGTAAATTCGCGAGTAACTATCGGCGTTGGAACGGCGCACCGCGAAAGTCTAAGGTCGTTCGCCTGTGCCGGTGTTAATATGCACAGCTCTTTGGTCACTTAAAGGAGTCGCTATGCCACGCCCGTTTGCTTCAGGACAGATCGCGTTCGGCCTCGTCTCGATCCCGGTGAAACTCTTCTCGGCCACCGAGGCCAAGGAGAAGATCAGCTTCAACATGCTGCACAAGGATTGCGGGAACCGTATCCAGCAGCAGCTTTTCTGCCCCAAGGACGAGCGCACGATCTCGCGCGATGAAGTCGTGAAGGGCTACGAGTTCCAGCGCGGCCAGTACGTTCTCTTCAACGAGGAAGAGCTGAAGATGATCGAGGAGAAGTCGACGCAATCGATCGAGATCAGCGAGTTTCTGCCGAAGGAAGCGATCGATCCGATCTACTTCGCCAAGGCAAATTACATCGCACCCGACAAGGGCGGCGAACGCGCGTATTCGCTGCTGACCAAGGCCCTCGAAGAGACCGGCCGTTGGGCGCTGGCCAAGTACGCGGCGCGCGGCAAGCAGTACCTGGTCATCCTCCGTCCGCTCGGCAACGGGATGGTGATGCAGCAACTCTTCTACCCGAACGAGATCCGCTCGATGGAAGAGCTCGACCTCGGCGATGCCATCGTCAAAGACAATGAGTTGAAGATGGCCGTGCAGCTCGCCGAGATGGGCGCCGCCGATGAGTTCCATCCCGAGAACTATCGTGATGAAGTCGCCGAACGGACACGCGCGCTGATCCAGCGCAAGATCGAAGGGGAAGAAATCACGTCGAACCTCGTCGAGGAGCCGAAGGCGCAGGTCATCGATCTGATGGAAGCGCTCAAGGCCAGCCTGGCCAAGCCGCGCGCGAAGTCGGCGCCCGCGGCAGCTTCATCGAAGACCACAGGTCCGCGCCGCATTCCGGAAAAGGCGGAGGCGAAGCGAACCGCTCCGCGGCCATCGGCGAAGGTGGTGAAGTCGGGATCGCGTTCGCGCTGAAGGGATACCGGTTTCACGCGGAGGCGCGGAGAACGCGGAGGAGAGGCCGCGGTCCGCTAAAATGCGGGTATGTCTTATTCGGTGCGGGAAGTCTCGGCGATGCTCGGACTCTCCGCCGGACAAATCCGCGCCTGGGCCGCGCGCGGCTTTCTGACGCCGGAACGCGACGGTGATGGCGATCTTCGCTTTGGATTTCAGGATCTGGTCATCCTCCGCACCGCCGGCGAATTAACTGCCGCGCGCATTCCGACCCGCAAGATTCGCCGCGTGCTCGAAAGCGTTCGTGAGCAGTTGCCGGAAGGGCGCTCCATCGCCGGCGTTCGCATCGCCGCAGATGGCGAGCGCGTCGTCGTTCGTGACGGGACAGTCGTCTGGAATCCGGAGTCAGGCCAGTCACTCTTCGATTTTTCGGTCGAGGAGATCGCCGAGAAAACGAAGCCGATCGCGCTCGCCGCCGTGCGAGAAGCGAAGGCGAAGCAGGAAGATGATCTCGGCGCCGACGCATGGTACGAGCTGGCGTGCGATCTCGAACCAACCGATCCAGCCGAGGCGCGCGCTGCCTATGAAAAGGCGATCGCGCTCGATCCGTCTCACGTCGACGCACACGTAAATCTCGGCCGGCTCTTTCACGACGACGGCGCACTTGAAGCGGCGGCAAAGCACTACCGCGCCGCGCTCAACATCGATCCCGATCACCCGGTCGCCGCCTTCAACCTCGGCGTCGCCCTCGACGACCTCGGACGGCTCGCCGACGCCGCCGACGCATATCGCCGCGCCATCGACCTCGATCCCGACAACGCCGACGCGCACTACAACCTCGCCGGCATCCTCGAACGCAGCGGCGATAAAGCGGGCGCCGTTCGGCATTTGACGCGCTATCGGGCGCTGGCACGGTAGCCAGCACGGCCTGCGGCGGTTTCTACCGCGCAGTCTCCTGGCTATTTGCCGGATTTCTTCTCGTGTGCATTCACCGTGATCGGCGTACGCGGTGGCGGGGACACCAGACGCTCAGGATGTTCGAGCTCGCGCTCCTGCAAATACTTCACGAGTGCTTCAAGCTCGTTCCCGACCTCGTCCATCAACTCCTGCCGGAGCGCGCGTGTTTCCGCGACGATTGGATCTTCCCAGGCCATATCAACCTTCATTATCGCCGTCGTTGCGGATCGTTGAGAAGGCGTGCGGTAACAACCTCAAGCGCTGAAGCTTGCCAAAGCACAGACAAGAGTGTCTGTGCCACACCACCGCTGCCTCGCATTACCAATTGTGAGTACGGCAGGATTAGTGTGGCACAGACCAGACGTGTCCAAATTAGCCGGCGTCGCGCAGTGTGGATTGCTGCAGGGCCGCCGCGAAGCGGCACGAAGCCACCGGAGGTGGCTCGTACGGTAGCCGGTGGTCCGAGCGAAGCGAGCGACCACCGG
>DATART010000286.1:0-2796 GCA_036264035.1 Thermoanaerobaculia bacterium
CGACCACCGGCTACCGTCCGAAACGCCTCCGGCGTTTTCGGCGTTACAACTTTTCCACCACCGTGCCCAGCACGAACGTCGCGTAGCGATCGCGAAAATCGGCCAGCGGTACAGCGTCCGACGGCGTGCGGTCGGAGAGGCGCGTGTAGAGATCGCGGACCGTCTCGCGGCGTGATGAAAAAAGCTCCGCGTTCAATTCGCCTTTCAGCGCGAAGAGGCGGATGAAGTCGCCGCGCGGGAAGCGAAGCGCTCGCCGGAGATTGTCGGTGCGCGGATCCCATTCGCCGATGATCACATCGTTTTCGCTGCCGTCGGGATCGTGATGGAGGCAGATCAGCAGTTCCGCCTCGATCGCTTGCTCGCTCGTCGTATCGAGGTCGGGTGGCGCGGCCGGCAGCTCGCGTTCCTGGTGAAACTCCTGGCGGATGGCGAGTACCAACGGGTCGGCGGCGTCGAGCGGCGTCGCATCAACTTCGCCCGGAGCGAACGGCACGATCTCGCCGACGTCGACTTCATCCAGTCCCTTCAGCGAGACGTTGCCGATGAGGCGCACGCCGATGTATTCGAGTCCTGTCAGCGACGGCGGGAAGCCGATGTATGTCGCCCACGGCGCGCGCAGGCGGAACAGTTGCTGCCCCTCGGCGATCAACTCGTTCGACAACTCCTGCAGCAACGGGAACGACGCCACGATCCCTTCGTTGATCAGGTGCCCGCTGTTGTTCACGTAGGCGTAAAACTCGCGCGCGTGCTGCGTGTGGTCGATGACGTCGACTCCGCGCGAGAGCGGCGCGAAGAAGGCCTGCACTTTCGCGGCATCGTAGCCATGCGTCAGAAGGAATGACGCGAACTCGTCGATCTCGCGCGTCGCTTTGCCGGTGGTCAGCCGCGACAGCTCCACGATGCCCGGTCCGTAGAACTCCGTGATGCGCTCGTTGCCGCTGCCTTTCATCGGCAGGAGGCGGTAGTAGCCGAAGTTGAGCGCGATGCGGACGCCCTTGTTGAACGCGAACCCTTTGCGGCGCACGTCGGCGTAGCAGCGCTGAATTTCGACGGCGGCGCGGATCAGGCGCAGCGCGCGGCGGGTAGTGTAGAACGCGCCGTCACCGAGGAACTTCTCGAATTGGAGCAGGTGCCGGTTGGCGATCGAATCGAGCTGGCGCTGGAAAAGCAGCATCTGGCGATAGGAGCTGATCTCTTCCTTGCGGCCGCCGCGGCGGATGTTGCCCAGGGTCTCGGTGAAGTTGGAGATGTCGTAGATCAGGCCGAAGCGATGCACCATCGGATCGACGACGCCGGGCCGGCCGAAGTCCATCGGCCGCGTGGAGCGCGAATAGGCCGTGGCGCGCTTGTCGGCCGAGACGATCTGCTTGTCCGCCGTCACCGTCATCATGGTGATGCCGCGCCGGAGTTGATTGAGGATGGCGAACTCGCGAAGACGTCGCGCGATGAGCTGGAATTGCTCGCGGTCTTCGCGCGTCACCGCTGACTGAATCGCGTTCTGGTCGAACAGGAAATTCTGGAAGCGCGTGTCGAGCAGCAGCGCCATCGGAATGGTCTGCTCACTGTTTGCTAAAAACAGCGGCAGGGCGGCGCGAAAGGTTCGATCCCGCTGCAACAAGTCGACGGCGATCTCGCGCATCCGTTCGATGGAATCGCGGAAGGCCTGGAAGTCGCGGCGGAGATATCCATTCACGAACGACCGCAACTCGCGCAAATCGGGACCGATGAACTCCTCGGTGAGGATCAGGACGTCGTCCGTGAGCAGCCGGAAAAACTGGAGGCCGCGCTGCTCCTCGCCGTCGAGGATCGGCGACGCTTTCGTGGCCAGCTGCGACATCGCCTCGCGCGTGTCGGATGCCCACTTCGCGAAGATGCGGTACTTGAACGCGTCGCCCTGCGTACGGCCGATCTGCGTGTCGAACGTGCTGACGCGGCGCTGGATCGACGAGAACTGCCGCGACAGATCGAATGAGTGTGCGAGCCAGAAGACGGCGTGATAGTCACTGAGCAGATTCGACATCAGCGCGTTTTCCGCGAGGCGCATCAGCTGCGTCATGTAGGCGGTGCAGGCGAGTTGGGCTTTCTCCTTGGCCGGCTGCTGGCGGCCTGCCTGCCACGCCACTTCCTCGGCCAGCCAGCGATCGAGCTTCGCCTCCAGCTCGCGAAGCACGGGCGCGTCGGCGACCGGAAAGCCGAGCGTCGGGGATTGCGTCTCGTCGGCTGGGAAGATCTTGTACGGCTTCGGCAGCAGCGTATCCGCACGCGGAAAAATCTCGTCCAGCGTCCGCCCCAGCTCACTGCCGAGGAGAAACGTGGCCGTGTCCGGCCGCGAGCCGAGGTACGTCTCGAGGGTGGACGGCATGAGAAGCCGGAATTATAGGCGTCAGCGCCAGACGGAGAGGATGATTCCCGCGGCCACGAAGGACACCCAGTTGTACGCCGAGTTGATGAACCAGAGCGGCTTCTTCGTCATCGAGAAAATCGCCGTGGAGAAACTCGACGGCGCGGCAAAGCCGACCCACACGAGCGTGCCGACGAACGCGCCGCGCGCCAGCGTGTACGGCGGGAAGTGATTGATGATGATCGCCTCCACGTACGCCGTGAGCAGACCGCAGAGGAAGGCCATCAGAAAGAGGAACCCCATCGGACCGGAGCCTTCCTTCATCTTCTCTTCCGGGATGTCCATCAGCCGGATCCACGGCTTCTTGAAGAGCACCGAGTACCAAAGACCGCCGAGGAGGAAGATGACGACACCGCTGACCAGGACGGCGAGGATCCGGCTGATGGACATCCCGG
>DATART010000322.1:0-9940 GCA_036264035.1 Thermoanaerobaculia bacterium
ATCTAGCCGAATGCCGATTGCATCGCGGCGGCGACGTCATGCGCGACCGCATCATCAATGCAGATGGCAACGAGCGTGGGACCGGAGCCGCTGATCGTGCAGGCGAAGGCGCCGGCGTCGATGGCCGCGCGCTTCACCGCGTTGAAGTGCGGGATGAGCGCGGCGCGGCGCGGTTCGGCGTAGCGGTCGTCGAGCGCGCGGCGCAGCAGGTCGCCGTCGCCGGTCGCGAAGGCATGTACGACGCCGGCGGTGTTCGCCATCTGCTGCACCCACACCGCGCGGCCCGACGTCGACGGCAGCACTTCGCGCGCGGCCTTCGTCTGGATGCGGACGTCGGGCGTGACGAGCGCGAGACGCCAGTCGCCGGTCACGGTCAGCGCGACGATGTCGATCGGCCGCACGGAGCGCGAAAGCGCGAGGCCGCCGAGGATCGACGGCGCGATGTTGTCGAGATGTTCGCCGGCCACCGTCATCTCACCTTGCAGCGCGGCCGCGGCGAGCTCGATCGGTGTCGTCTCCGATCCCATCGCCAGCGCGGCCGCGAATGCCCCGGCAACGCTGCTCGCGGCGCTCCCTCCGAGTCCGCCCGAAAGCGGAAGACCTTTGTCGATCGTGACGATCGGATTGCGCGCGTCGCCGTGCGCGCGAAGCCACGCGATGGCTGCGATGGCGGCGGCGTTGCGTTGCGGATCGAGCGGCACGAGCGAGGCGTCGACCCCGGTGATCGCATCGATGCGTGCATTGCCGTCGGTAAACTCGACGCTGACGCGATCGCCGAGTCCTTCGATCGCCAGTCCGAGGACGTCGAAGCCGGGACCGACGTTGCCGATCGAGCCCGGAGCGAATGCAGTCGCCTTCATCGCGAACTTCTCCGCCGTTCCTCCATCGCGATCGCCACGATGTCGTTGAGCACTCCGGCCGCGGTGACTTTCGCGCCCGCGCCGGGACCGGTGACGACGAGCGGATTGGTTTTGTAGCGTTTCGAGTAGATCGCAACCTGATTGTCGGTGCCGCGCAGATGCGCGAGCGGCGAGGTCGCCGGAACGGCTTCGATGCCGACGGAAATCGCGCGGCTGCGGATTTTCGCAACGTAGCGCAACACGTTGCCGCTCTCCCGCGCGCGTTCGATGCGCTCGCGATACGCGTCGTCTAATGCGCCGAGGCTTGCGACGAATGCGCGCGCATCGGCGTGCAAACCGTCATCGCGAACGAGCGGCTCGAGTTTGATCTCGTCCGGCTCGGCGCGATATCCGAGCGTTCGCGCCAGGATCAGCGCTTTGCGCGCGACGTCTTTGCCGGACAGATCGTCGCGCGGATCTGGCTCCGTGTATCCGAGCTCCCACGCGTTTCGCACGGCCTCGGAAAATGCAACGCCATCTTCCAGCGCCGTCATCAGGTAGCCGAGCGTCCCGGAGAAACAGCCGAGGATCATCTCGATTTTGTCGCCGGCCGACTGCAGCTTGGCGATCGTGTCGAGCACCGGCAGGCCCGCGCCGGCGGTCGCTTCGTAGCGGATCGAGAGGCCGCGTTCTTTCGCCGTCTCCATCAAGCGGTCGAATTCGATCTGCGGTCCCGCCAACGGTTTTTTGTTCGCGCAGACCACATGGAATCCATGCTCCAGCGCTTCCTGCAGCAGCGGCGCGGTCTCCTCGGACGTCAGATCGACGAGCACCGGCCGGTACGACGGCAGCATCCAGAGCTCGCTGCGCATCATCGCTTCGATCTCCGACAGCGTGAGCGGCGAGCCGCGCTCGAACAAGCGCGTGCCCGACGTTTTCTGCTTCGCGAAGCGTTGCAGTGCGGCGGGCGTGAAGCCCTTGTCGTCGAGCCGGATACCGGATCGATCGGCGACCGCGACGACTTTCAGATCGATGCCGAGGTCGCGGCGGAGATGCGGCTGTTGAGCGATGAGCTGCCGCGCCAGCTCGCGTCCGATCTGTCCGAGCCCGAGGAGCGTGAGCTTGGCCTCGCGTCCGGTCGTGTCGGCGAGCGGCCGAATTTTGTGGAGCTGATATTCGGCGTGCAGCGCTCGCAATGCGCGCGTTGCGTCCGCCTCGGCGACGGCAGCGGTGATGTTGAGCTCCGACGATCCCTGCGCGATGGCGACGATGTTCACGCCGGCGGCCGCGATCGCCGAAAACGTACGCGCGGCAATACCGGAGGTTCCACGCATGCCGAGGCCGACGACGGCGATGAGCGCGACGCGTTTCTCGGCGTCGATGCGATCGATCAGGTGCAGCTTCCGCTCGGAATCGAACGCACTTTCGAGCGCCGCGATGGCGTGATCGGCCTCCCGCTCGGGGACGACGAAGCAGATGCTCGACTCGCTCGACGCCTGGCTGATCATCGAAACGGAATGTCCCGCCTGCGACAGCGCGGTGAAGGAGCGGCCGGCGACGCCGGGCACTCCGATCATTCCTTTTCCTTCGATGGAAACCAGTGCCTGGCGATGAATCGCCGTCAAAGCTTTGACCGGATACGCGCCGGGCTTCACATCGGCGGCGATGCGCGTTCCTGCGCTGGTCTCGCGAAAACTGTTGCGCACGAAGAGCGGAATGCGACGCTCGACGAGCGGGATCATCGTGCGCGGATGCAGCACCTTCGCGCCGTAGTAAGCCAGCTCCGCCGCCTCGCGATAATGCACCTCGGCGATGACGCGCGCATCGGGAACGCTCTTCGGATCGGCGGTCATTAGCCCGTCGACCTCTTTGAACAGCGTCAACGCGCGCGCGCCGACGCTGCGCGCGATGATGGCGGCCGAAAAGTCGCTGCCGCCGCGGCCGAGCGTGACGAGCGCGCCATCGGGTCCGCTGGCGATATAGCCCGGGATTACGACGACCTTGCCATCCGCCAGCAGAGGCGCGATTTTCTTTTTCGCGGCCCGTTCGCACGCCGGCAGATTCGGCCAGATCGCGCCGAGCCGGTGTTCGGTGACGATGACGTCGGTCGCATCGACGTAGACGACTTCGATCCCGGTCTCTTGCGCGGCCGCCGCGAAAATCCGCGCGACGGCGCGCTCGCCGCGTGCGACAAGCGCATCCTGCGCATGCGGCGTCAGCTCACTGAAGACCGCGACGCTTTCCATCATCGATCGCAACTCGCGCGCGAATTCGCGAATGACGTCGCGCAGCTCCTCGGCGCGGCGCTTCGACGCCATCAAGTCATCAACCAGCGCGATGTGCCGCGACTCAAACTCCGCCGCGATCTCCTCGCACAGTGAGTTGTCGCGCCGCAATGCCGCCTGACCAGCCTCGATCAGCAGGTCGGTGACCCCGTTCATCGCTGAAACGACGACCGCCACATTCGGCGCCGCCCGCCGCACATGCGCAAGCGCGATGCGAATGGCCTCGGCAGTACCGACAGCGACTCCACCGAATTTGAATACCTCGGGACGAACCGATTTCATGGACCGCCGGAGTATACGGGGCGACTGTGTTGCCGCGGGTTGTCGGTGACAACGGACAACCGACAACGTCGTCCCAAACCCGCGGCGCGTTCACGTTCTACGGCTTCGCCGCGCGATGCCGAGGAGTGCTCTCCACTTTCTGGTAAACGAAGGCGTTGGCCAGCGTTGACGATGCTCCGTTTGGAAGTTGGACGCTTACCGTCGCGGTGCCGGCGGTTCCGGCGGGAACGGTGGCGGTGAGAACGTTGGCTGTCAGTACGGTTATGTTTGTCGCCGTGGCGTCGCCGAACTTGACGGAAGTTCCTGGAACGAATCCGGCGCCCGAGATGACGACATTCGATCCGCCGGCGGCGCTTCCCACCGCGGGAGATACCGCGGTCACGACCGGCGTGAGTGCGCCTGATTGCGTGACGGTGAGAGTGATCGGCCCAAAATCGCCGGCGTAGAAGTTCCAAACCAGGAATCGAATCGTCGTTCCAGCCGTCAGCACGACGGAGTTTTTGCGCCCTGTCGAGCAATCCGCCGGCACGACGTCGATCGACTGCCCGGATACGGCAGGATTCTGATAGCAAAACCCGCTGGCCGTGTATGGCCCGCACGCTGCGCCCGTATAGCCGACCATCGTGGCGCTGACCCGCGAGCCGCACAGCGAAAAGTCGTAACTGCCTGTGACGGCGGGCGTGAAGCTCAGCCAGATCGTCCGCTGAAGTCCGAAGGAAACACAGGGCTGCCCGTTTGCCGGGTCCGACGCCTGCCTCGACGCAACTTCGGTGTTCATCGTCACGCTCCACGGAAATGGCCCCGCGGAGGGAATCACGATCGGCGTCTGGCAGGAATCGCCGGCGTCCATGACATCGACCTCGATCGATGAAGCTCCGATCGCTCCCTTCGAGTCGATGGCCCGCAGCGTGACCGGAAACCTGCCGGGGCGATTGAACGTGTGCGACGTCGCCGCACCATTCGATGCCTGAGCAGTCTCCCAGGTATCGGGGAAGACCCACGCCAGCGAAAATGGATCGGAATCGGGATCGCTGCCGGTTCCAGTGAAACTGATCGTCGTGCCGCGCTGGATGGTCTGGAGCGTTGCCGGCGTACTGATCGACGTGACCGGCCGATGGTTTGTCGCGCCGGTGATCGTCAGCTCCCACATCCCGCGGCCGTGAGTGGCGGCGCGCAATGCGGAGCCGTCGTCGAGCGCCTTCAGATCATCGACGCCGACGGCCGGGAGGCCGGTGCCAAAGCGCGACCACGACGCGCCGAAATCGGTCGAGCGATAGACGCCGACGTCCGTGCCGCAGTAGATCGTGCTCGAGTCGGTCGGATCGACGAGGATCGACTGCGCCGAAAATGCAGGAAGGCCCGCGCTCGCCGCTGTCCACGTGCCTCCGCCATCGATGGTCGTGTACACCGACGGCACCGACAGGCCGGCGGTCGTAAGCCACGCGCGATTCGGATCGACAGGATCGATGGCGATGCTCGTGACAGCCTTGAAGGGAAGACCGCTGACGGCACTCCTCCAGGTCGCTCCGCTATCGGTCGTGCGGAAGACTCCTGCAGCCGAGGCCTGCGACACCATGATGATCTTCGGATTTGATTTGGAGACGGCGATTGCGGCGATGCCGCGATCGGTCCGCCATGTGGATCCGTCGACGGTTGTTGTGGGGAGCGGGACCCATGAGTCGCCGGCGTCCGCCGATTTCCAGAGGCGGTACGACGGTGTATAGATCACCGCCGGGTTGGAAGGGTCGCTGACAATGAGCGTCCGGAATGGCACCAGCTCGCCGGCCGGAAAGAGCGGCGGGATTTCGCGAAAATTCGGAGCCGACGCGCCTCCTTCGACCGTCCGCACCACGATCTCATTCTGCACGGAGGCGTAAACGATTGAAGGAACAGCCGGATTGACGAGACAGCCGATTCCGTCGCCGCCGACCATGCTGTCCCACGACGTACCGCCTGCATCCGCGCGGCGGATCGTGCCGTTGTCCTGCAGCCCTCCAAAGATGCGGTTGGGATTCGTCGGATCGTTGGTGACGTAGTAGAACTGACGCGTCACCAGCCCGCCGTTCCGCGGCGTCACATGCACGGCATTGTCGGTAGAGGTCCAGACGCCTCCATCGTTGGCGATGAAAAGCACGCCGGCGGCGTCGTAACGCATGTCGTGTGCATCGCTATGAACGCTGACGCCGCTGAACGACGGCGTGGTCCAGGTCTGGCCGCCATCCGTTGTTCTTATGTAGCGGACACCGCCAGCAAGGACCGTATTGGGATCCGAAGGCTGAACGACGATGGTGTTGTCGTATCCGGCCTGCGCCGTCAGATAGTTGTTGATTGGCGAAGTCTGGGCAAGGTTCGTGTCCGTCCACGACGCGCCGCCGTTCGTCGTTTTGAAAACATGGCAGACCTCGACGCTTGTGATCGTGTCGAGGATCGCCACTGAGGCGTAAAGAGTCTGTGAGCTGGAAGGAGCGATGGCGAGCGAGATACGGCTTAGACGGCTAGCCTGCGTCGAGACCGGAAATCCCGTGATCGCCGGTACAAATGTTTTTCCGCCGTCAGTCGACTTCAGGATCGCCGGCGTCGCGAACGGAAGCGGCGTCGTGCTCGAACATCCGGCCTTCGTGCAATTCGCGCCATCCCACGTCGCGGCGTAGATCACCAACGGGTTCGAAGGATCGCGCACGAGATCGGCGACCTGTCCGTACGTGGTGCCCGAGATGGTCTGCGTCCAGGGACCGGCGATGCCGTTTGTCGAGCGATAGGCGCCGCTGTTTGTGGCGACCACCAGTTCCTGCGGATTCGATGGATGAACGGAAATGCGATGAAAACCGGTGGCGAGAACAGAAGCCGGCAGCGTCCACGTGAGGCCGCCGTCGTTCGACGAGAGGATGCCGATGCCGGGAATCCGATCGCCGTTCGGTCCCGCTTCGCCCGTACCGAGGTAAACGATGGATGGCGAGGACTGCGCGATTGCGACCGCACCGATAGCGAGATTCGGAATGGTATCGGTCAGCGCGATCCAGCTCTGACCGAAGTCGGTGGTCTTCCATGCGCCGCCGCCCGCCGAACCGACGATCGCAGTGCCGGTGACTGTTGGATCGGTGGCTACCGAGAGGATGCGTCCCGCACCGTTGGTCGGGCCGAGGCTCACCCAGTTGTTGCCGGGGATGCTTAGCGTACGGATCTTCCTCGACGCCTCGATGTCATGTTCCAACTGCTCATGGATCTCGCGCGTTCGCGTCAGCAAGAGCTGCGGATCGATCTTCCCGTTGTCGCCGTGGCGCATCAGGTAGTCGCGCATCCGTCCTTCGAGATCTTCCGTCACCTCCGCCGCGGGCGGATTGCCAGGTACCGCTGGCGCGTTGACCGGCGCCGCGGCGAGTGCGGCCTGCGCGAGCAACGGAAGAAGGGCAAGTCGACAAAAGCGAAAGCACGCACGCACGTTCATCGGAGTCACCTGAGTTTGTGGGTGTAACTATAAGTCCGACTTGATAACCTACTGCGCATGACGACGACTGAAATTGCGGGTCCCATTGTCGATGACATGACTGCCGAGGAGATGATCTCGCTGACGAAGCGCCACACGATTTTTTCGTGGTCGGCGCAGGCGAGCGTCAATCCGATCGCGATGGTGCGCGGCGAAGGCATCTACTTCTGGGATGCCGACGGCAAGCGCTACATCGACATGAACTCGCAGTTGATGTGCGTCAACATCGGTCACGGCGACAAGCGAGTCATCGACGCGATCAAGCGTCAGGCCGAGGAGCTCGTTTACGCGGGACCCGGAATGGCCACCGCGGTGCGGGCGCGCGTCGGGAAGATGCTGGCCGACCTCACGCCCGGCGATCTCAATCGTTTCTTCTTCACTCTCGGCGGCGCGGAAGCGAATGAGAACGCCATCCGTATCGCGCGCGCGGTCAGCGGGCGGCAGAAAATCATGGTCCGCTACCGCTCCTATCACGGCGCCACCGCCGGCGCCATCTCGCTCACCGGCGATCCGCGCCGTTGGGCCAATGAGCCCGGCATCCCCGGCGTCGTCCGCTTCTTCGATCCTTACAAATACCGCAGCCGTCTCTTCCGCGAGGGCGATAGCGACGCCGAGTTCGTGCGGCGGTGCCTCGACGAGATCGAGGAGACGATCGCGTACGAAGGCGGCCACACCATCGCTGCAATTTTCGTCGAGACGGTTACGGGCACGAACGGCATCATCGTTCCGCCGGATGGCTACCTCCAGGGCCTGCGCGCGATCTGCGATCGTCACGGCATCTTCCTAGTCTGCGACGAAGTGATGTGCGGCCTAGGCAGGACCGGGCGCTGGTTCGCGGCCGATCATTGGAACGTGATTCCCGACATGATCACCATGGCCAAGGGATTGACGTCTGCCTACCTGCCGCTCGGCGCCGTTGCCATCAGCGACCGCATCGCCGGTTACTTCGACCGCAATATGTTCTTCGGCGGCCTGACCTACAACGCGCATCCGATGAGCCTTGCCGCCGCGGAGGCATGTCTGCAGGTGATGATCGACGACGACACGATGACGCATACGCAGAAGATGGGACGCGTTCTCACCGAGCTGCACGCGCAAATGAAAGAGAAGCATCCCTCGGTCGGCGACGTCCGCTCGATCGGTCTCTTCGGCGTCCTGGAGCTCGTCCGCAATCGCGCGACGAAAGAACCGATGGCGCCCTTCAACGGCACCAGCCCCGAGATGCAGCGCCTGGGCGCGTACCTGCGCGAGCAGGGCATGTACGCCTTCATCAACTGGAACAACCTCTTTACCAACCCGCCGCTCTGCATCACCGAACCGCAGCTCCGCGACGCCTTCACGATCATCGACAAAGGGCTGGAGATCACGGACGCGGCGGTGATTCCGTAGGTCGCGCCATTCGGCCGCCGTCTCTTTCTGGGTCACCAGGCCGGCGATGCGGGCGGGTAGGGATTTCCTTCGCTGACGGCCCTCCTAAATGACGTCCATACGTCATTCTCGAAAATTCAGGAGGCAAAATGAATCGGTCGCGGACCCTTTCCCTCGCTGTTGCTCTGCTGCTGTGTACACCTCTCTGTGCGAGGTTCGACGATGAAGAAGAGCCGATCGCCCAACCATTCTGCAAGCTTGGCGGGCTGCCCGGACCGCCGCGGCAACAGTACGGCGCCTGGGAGACCGTCATTCCCAAACCAGATGGCGCCGCCATCCACCGCATCCTCGGAATGCAGACCGTGCACACGGTGCTGCTGCCGTCGGGAAAGGTCCTGATGATCAGCGGGAGCAGCTGGCGCAATCTCGACGACGGAACGATTCAGTACTACCCCGAATATCCCGATCCGGCTACTCCTGAGGGAATCTGGAAACAGGGCACCGATCCCTTCCGCCTGTCGAAGCTCTCCTGGTACTACGAGCTGGTCAACAATGCCGCGATTTACGATCCGGCTGACAATTCCTTCTACCGCATCCCCCATCCGGTGCCGGTGAATGATCCGGACAACAAGAATCACTTCGCGCCGAACGACTTCTTCTGCATCGGGCAGCAGCATCTGCCCGACGGCAATGTTCTCTTCACCGGCGGAACGCAGTTCTACTATCCCTATCGCGGCGGCAACAACTCGACGTGGATCTTCGACTGGAAGAAAGAGCTGACCATCGATTGGAGGAAAGTCGATTGGCGGCAAGTGCCGATCGCCGGCGCCAACAATCCGCTCCAGAACGGGATCCCTGAGAGCTATTACCCGCCCGGTGCCACCGAAGCGCAGTACCCGTGGATGTTCGCCGGCTTCATGAAGCGCGGACGCTGGTATCCGAGTCTCCTGGAGCTCCTCGACGGCAGGATGGTCGTCTTCAGCGGCTTCGTCGGCTTCGACAAAGGATTCGAGACGCCGGCGAACCCGACGTCGATGTACACCTTCCAGATCAACAACTACGTGGAGTTCTTCGATTACTCGAAATTCAAGCCGTCGGATCCGAGCGCGGCGTGGAAGGCGATCGACGTCTCCAGGACTCCCAACAGCCCCTTCACGGTGCTCATCAATCCAACGTTCAAGCCGACGCCCGGCTACGAGAAAGTCTGTCCCGCGCAGTGCATGCACGACAACCAGTACGACGCGTTCAAGCTCTATCCGGAGAATTACCTGATGCCGGACGGCCGCATTTTGCTGTCGCGCGAGGGCGACTGGGTGAGCCTGCGCACGTGCGACACCGCGTTCATGCGCAAGACGAAAGGTACGTACTTCGCGACAGTCACAGGGACGGCGGACAATCCGACGATGGCGTTCGAGCGCGGTCCCGATCGTGTTGACGAGATCAGCTCCTACGGCACCTCGCTGTTCGATCCGAACAGCGGCAAAGTCGAAATCATCGGCGGCCAGCCGACGTCACCGGGCACGCTTTTTCCGCTCAATGCCCCGTTGATCCCGGGCGAGGCGTACAGCGGACCGACGCACTTCGCAGGCGGCCGCGGCAGCCGGAAGCTCGAGACGTTTTCCCCCTCGAAGACGGAGCCGGGCGGCGGTCACTGGACGCTCAATCCGACGTTCCTCGGGGAC
>DATART010000338.1:0-4966 GCA_036264035.1 Thermoanaerobaculia bacterium
GCGCGCACCTCGACGTGCCGTTCGCAATCGAGCCGCGCGGATTCCGGCAAGGAATCAACAACCTGCTGCCGCATGACATCCGCATCATCGAAATTGAACCGGTCGCCGACGAGTTTCACTGCCGCTTTGCCGCGAAATTAAAGAGCTACGTCTATCGAATCTGGAACGAGGAGATCGCGGACGTCTTCGCCGATCAGACGCACGCGCATGTCCCGCAACCGCTCGATGCCGCTGTCATGCGCGACGCGGCGCGGGCGCTCACCGGTCATCACGACTTCGCGGCGTTCACCGTCATCAGTCCCGAGGTGAGCTCGACGGAGCGGACGATCACATCCATCGACGTGGTTCGTGACGGAAACGCCATCGCGATCTCCGTCACGGCCGATGGCTTTCTCCGCTACATGGTCCGCCGCATCGCCGGCTCGCTCATCGAGATCGGCCGCGGCAAACTCGCGCCGGACGCAATCTGGACCGAGGCGCGCTGGACGGCGCCCGCGAAAGGATTGACGTTGTGGGAAGTGAATTACTAGCGCGCAGTCTGCGATAACATCCCGCGCTTCGATGATTGATCTGCGCAAACTCGCCGAACCGGGCTCGATCGAGGAGACGCTGCTCGACCGCGTCGACTTCAAACGGCTGCCGCGGCACGTCGCGGTGATCATGGACGGCAACGGCCGATGGGCGAAGGGACGCAACCTCCCACGCGTCGAAGGTCACCGCGCCGGCATCGCCTCGGTGCGCGAAATCGTCGAGACCGCGGCCCGTCTCGAGCTGCGCGTCATGACGCTCTACGCCTTCTCCGTCGAAAACTGGAAGCGGCCGCGGTACGAAGTGGCCACGCTGATGATGCTGCTCAAGGAGTACCTGCGCAAAGAGCTGAAGACGCTGATGGACAACAACATCCGCTTCAGCGCCATCGGCCGCGTGGACGGCCTCGATCCCTCGGTGCAGCGCGAGCTGAAGTACGCCGAGAATGAGACCGCGAAGAACAACGGCCTGCTCTTTCAGATCGCGCTGAACTACGGAGGACGCGCCGAGATCGTCGATACCGTCAATCGCATCATGGCCGTCCTGCGCGAGCGCGAGATGAGCGACGCGCAGATCGACGAGCAGTTCTTCTCCGATCACCTGTACACCGCCAACATCGACGATCCCGACCTGCTGATCCGCACCAGCGGCGAGCTGCGCGTTTCCAACTTCCTGCTCTGGCAGATCGCGTACGCGGAGATTCACGTCACGAAAGTACTCTGGCCCGATTTTCGCCGCCGCGATCTGTTCGAGGCGATCATCGACTTCCAGTCGCGCGAGCGCCGCTACGGCGGGGTCGATGAATCCGACGCGCAGATGTTCATCGAGGCCGACAATCAGCAATCGTAGGCGGGCGCGTTCCCCAAACTATGAAGCGTGAGCTGACCGCACTCATTGCCGCGCCGTTGGCCGTCTGGGTCGTCGGATGGGCACATCCGTACGTGTTCGACGCCACCATCTCCCTATGCGCCGCGCTGGCTCTCTACGAATTCCTCGGACTCGGCAAACAAAAGGGCTACGACATCCCGGTCCCGATCTGCATCGCGGTGATGCTGTTCATCAACGCTGCCTTCATTCTCGAGCCGATCTCCGTCGAGATGGGCGTCTTCGTCGCGCTGCTGGTCATCCCCGCGTCGTACGTTTTCTCACGCGGCAAGCTGGAAGATTCGCTGCCGTCGAGCGGCATTGCAGTCATGGCAACGCTCTACGTCGGCATGCTCGGCGGGTCGCTGATTCGACTTCATGACGATTTCGCCGACGGCGCGAAGCTCGTGTTTTTCCTCCTGCTCGTGGTCTGGCTCGGCGACAGCGGCGCCTACTACTTCGGCCGCACGTTCGGACGCCACAAACTCTCGCCGCGCATCAGTCCGAAGAAAACGGTGGAGGGATTGGCGGGCGGCGTCTTCGCGTCAGTCGTGACCGCGGTGATCATTCACTTCACCTTCTTCCGCAATTTCCCACTGCTGCACGCCGTCATCGCGGGCGTCATTCTCTCGGTCGCCGGCGTCATCGGCGATCTGGCCGAATCGATGTGGAAGCGCTCCGCCGCCGTGAAAGACTCCGGCACGCTGCTCCCCGGCCACGGCGGATTCCTCGACCGCTTCGATTCGATCTTCTATACGACGCCGATTCTGTACGTGTACTGGTTTCTGATCGTGCACAACTTTAAGAGTTTCAACATCATGTCGGCGTGAAAGAGTGGCAGTGGCCAGTGGCCAGAAGGACCGTTTTCCTTTTTCCTGACCACTGATCACTGACAACGGACAACCGACAACCCGACAACCCGACCATCTGACCACTGACCACTTACATGCGAAACATCTCTATCCTCGGCTCCACCGGTTCCGTCGGACGCTCCACGCTCGACGTCGTCGACGCGTTTCCGGACGCGCTGCGCGTGGTCGGACTCGCGGCGGGGGGCAATCTCGACCTGCTGGCGCAGCAGATCGAACGACACGCACCGGACGTCGTGTCGGTTCGGAGTGCTGACGACGTCGCGCGGCTGCGCTCGCGGCTGAAACGCAACGTCGAGATCGTCTGCGGCGCGGAAGGGGCGTCCGTGGTCGCGTCGCTGTCGAACGCCGATGCGGTCATCGCCGCGATCGTCGGCGCCGCCGGCATTCCGCCTGTTTACGCGGCGCTCAAGGCCGGCAAGCGCGTGGGCATCGCCAACAAGGAAGTGCTCGTCGCCGCCGGTGATGTCATGACGCGCGCCGCCGCGGAGAACGGCGGCGAGATCCTGCCGGTCGACTCGGAGCACAACGCCGTGCACCAGGCGCTTCGCTGCGGTTCGCACGCCGAGGTCCAGCGAATCGTGCTTACCGCGTCGGGTGGACCGTTTTTGCGGCGCGATCTGAACACCTTTCCCAGCATCACCATCGCCGACGCCCTCGCGCATCCGACGTGGAAGATGGGCAACAAGATCTCGATCGACTCCGCGACCATGATGAACAAAGGTCTCGAAGTCATCGAGGCGCATCATCTCTTCGCGATGCCCCCCGACGCGATCGATATCCTCATCCACCCGCAGTCGATCGTGCATTCGATGGTCGAATATGTCGACGGATCCTTCATCGCGCAGCTCTCTACGGCAGACATGAAGTTTCCGATCCAGTACGCGTTGCTTTATCCCGAGCGGGTAGCCGCTCCGTTCGCACGACTCGACCTCGCGAAAATCCGAACGCTCGATTTCACGGCCGTCGATGCGCACCGTTTCCCGGCCGTCGAGCTGGCCTACTCCGCCTGCCGCGCGGGCGGGTCGATGCCTGCGGTTTTGAACGCCGCCAACGAGATCGCCGTGGAGCGCTTCCTGGCCGGGGAACTTCCGTTCACAGGAATCGTAGACATGGTGTCGCGCGTCCTCGACCGCCACGCCGGAAACGTCGCCCCCGTCCGCTCGGTGGACGACGCGCTGGCGTGGGACGGCTGGGCGCGGGAAGAAGCGCGAGGAATTGATGTTGCAGTGCGGCAGTAACTACCGGAAACCATGCAAAACATCGCCACAAACTTAGCCGGCATCGTCGTCGTCCTCGGCTTCCTGGTCTTCGCCCACGAGTCGGGACACTTCTTCGTCGCGAAGCTTTTCAAAGTTCGGGTATTGGTCTTCTCGCTCGGCTTCGGCAAGCGCCTCTTCGGCTTCCGCAAAGGCGCGACCGACTACCGCGTCTCGCTCGTGCCGCTGGGCGGCTACGTGCGGATGGCCGGCGACACCCCAGAGGAGAACCAGCCCGCGAATCCCGAAGAATTCCTGTCGAAGCCGAAGTGGCAGCGCTTTCTGATCCTCGTGGCCGGTCCGTTCATGAACATCGTGATCGCCATCGCCTTCATTGCCATCATCAGCATGGTGGGCACCGAGTCGATCATCATCCGGCCGGTCATCGGCGAGGTCACGCCGGGGAAACCGGCTGCTCGCGCGGGACTGCTGCCGGGCGACCGCATCGTCGCGATCAACGGCGAGGCGATGAACGACTTCGACGACATGCGCCTGGCCATCGGGATGCACGGCGGTACGCCGCTACGCATCGACTATGTACGCAACGGCCAGCGCCGCTCGACGACGCTCACACCCGAGCGCGAGGACAGCGAGTTCGGTCCGGTCGGCCGCGCCGGGATCCGGCCGTACCTCGATACGACCGTCGGCCGCGTAAAACCGGGCAGCCCCGCCGCGACGGCCGGCCTGCGCACCGGCGACCGCATCGTGGCGGTGAACGGCCATCCCGTGTCGCAGCTCACGGAGCTCGATACATGGTTCGACGCGGCGAAGAAAAAACCTATCGTGCTGGATGTCGTCCGCGGAACTAGGGGCGGCGTCGAGTTTCCCACGCCGCAGGAACGTTTCCGGACGACGCTGCTGAACAGTAGCGATCCATCCGATCCGTACCGCGGCTTCATTCCTCCAACCGAAGTTCGCAAGCTGTCGTTCTTCCCCGCGATCAAAGACAGCGTTGAGCAGAACTGGAAGATGCTGCGCTATGCCTTCATCACGCTCGGCCGCCTCTTCCGCGCCGAAGGGAGCGTCAAGGAGCTCAGCGGCCCGATCTCGATCGCGCGAATTTCCGGCGAGATGCTGCGCCGCGGCTGGATGAACACGATCGCGCTGATGGCCATGATCTCCCTGCAGCTCGGCGTCATGAACCTGCTCCCGATCCCGGTCCTCGACGGCGGCCACATCATGATCCTGCTCGTCGAAGGCGTCGCGCGCCGCGACCTCTCCCTCCGCGTGAAAGAGCGCATCCAACAAGTCGGCTTCGCCGTGCTCGCCGCGCTCATGATCGTCGTCCTCTACAACGACGTGATCACGAACGTGATGCGGAAGGGTTGATGTTGCGCGCTTCGAGATTCGTGATCTCCGCGATGTAGTCGAAATCGCGGTCCGCGTGCAGCAGTTCGATCCGGTTGAGAATCGCGCTCGCCGCGATCAGGCAATCGTTCGGCGAGC
>DATART010000358.1:0-4473 GCA_036264035.1 Thermoanaerobaculia bacterium
TCGAAACGAGCTTCTACCATCCGCGCCTGCGCCGTTATTACGATCGCTTCGACAAGCAGCAGATCAAGGTGATCCTGTTCGATGACCTCGTCGCCAATCCACAGACTGTCCTGCGCGATCTTTTCCGCTTTCTCGGTGTCGATGTTGGCTTCATCGCTGATACGGAGCGTCCGGCACAACGAGGCGGTGGCACCGCGCTTCAGAAATCTCAACTCGCTATTCGAGAAAGCGCTGCGCGTCATCCGCCCCTTCGTGCCGCAGGGATTGCAGTCAAAAGGACTGGCCACCCGTTTGCGGCGCCCGATCCTCCGCAAGCCGGAGCCGATGTCGCCGGCTCTTCGCCGCCGGCTCACGGAGCAGTATCGCGGCGACATCATCGCAACCGGCGAGTTGATCGGAGGCGATCTGTCGCACTGGCTGATGTAGCCGCCAACTCGCGTTCGATCCACGCGCTCATCTGCGACATCTGTTCGCTCCAGTCGTAATGCCTGGCGACGGTAGATGGCTGCGTTCGCGTTCGCGCGCGTCGCCGCGTCTTCGAGAGTTAACCTTGCAATCGACTCACGCAATACGCGCAGTTGTACGAGAATGCGCCCGCCCATGACTCTCCCGAACTTCCTCATCATCGGAGCCGCGAAGGGCGGCACCACTTCGCTCTACCGCTACCTCGGGCAGCATCCGGACATCTACATGAGTCCGATGAAAGAGCCGAACTACTTCACCGATGAAGATCAGCTCTTCAGCAAACGGTCGGTCCGTTCCCGGAGCGAATACGAACGATTGTTCGACGGAGTTAACGGCGAGCATGCGATCGGTGAGGCCACACCGCGGTACCTGACTTCCATCGGCGCCGCCGGCCGCATCCATGCCGATCTACCCGGCGTCCGTCTCATCGCGACCTTGCGGCAGCCGGCCGAACGAGCCTATTCCGCTTACCTAATGCGCTTTACCGACAGCCGCGAATCGGCCTCGGCGGAAGAAGTGCTGCAGCCAGGGACAGATTATTTCGAATCGGGCCTCTATCACGCGCAGCTGCAACGCTACTTTGACACTTTTCCGTGCGACCAGATCAAGGTCATCCTCTTTGAGGATCTCATTGCCAGTCCGCGGGAGACTGTCCGAAGTTTGTTCGCGTTTCTAGGCGTCGATCCGGACTTTGACGTCGATACGAGCATTCGCTTCAATCGCTCGTTTTTGCCGCGATTCGTGCGCCTCACGCGCCTGTTCAATGCCACCGCCGCATCGGTGGCGCAGAATGCGCCCTGGGCGAGCGGCACAGGACTCGGCACTCCGTTTCGCCGCCTGCTTCTGCGCCATCCCGATCCAATCCCGCTGTCGCTTCGGCGGCGGCTCACCGAGCAGTACCGCGATGACATCATCGCCACCGGAAAGCTGATCGGGCGCGATCTTTCGCACTGGTTGAAATGATGCTGGGCTACGACTCCAGTGCACTCTCTATCCACGCGCTCATCTGCGACATCTGTACGTTCCAGTCGTAATGCCGGGCAATCTCCATCCGCCGTTCGACCGAGGCGGTGTCTTCGTCGACCGCCGTCCGGAGAGCAGCGGCAAACCTCTCGGGCGTATCTGCGAACGAAATCGTGCCCGGATGCTGGTCCGCAAATCTGCAGATCTCGGGGAGGTGTGTCGCCACCACCGGCAAGCCGGCCGCGAGGTACTCCTTCAGCTTTACCGGCATTACGTCGGCCGTGTACTCGGTCAATACGTAGGGGAGGATGCCGGCGTCGAAGCTGCCGGTGTACCTGACCACGTCGCGATGCTGAACCGGGCCGAGAAAGCGGACATTCGCGTGAGCTGCGAGACGGCGCACGTCGGCTTCGACCGGACCGATGAAGACGAAGCTCAATTCCGGAGCAAGGCGTGCCACTTCGGTCAGCATGGCGACGTCGATCTGATTCCTTAACGTGCCCGAGAAGCCGATGATCGGGCCGGCCAGACCGTCGAATGCGGATGGCCGGGCGCTGGCTTCACGGCGCGCTCGCGCGAACTCGCCAGAGCGCACGCCGCATGGAAGATACTCGACGCGTTTCGCGATCGACGCGGCGGTTTTCTGCAGCCCGTGAGACGTTGTCAGCACCAATCCTGCCTCGGCCAGAAGCAGCGGCTCCGATTCCCGCAGCATTGCCGCCTGTGACGAGGTCTCCACGAGCCGGTCCGCGGAGTAATAGACGGCGAGGTCAGGCTTCAGCGAACCGATCATCGCGCGCGCCAGCGGTGTCGGCAGGAACGTGATCACGATCAGAGGCGTTGCGTGCGCCGGCCTTGGCCATCGCCTTATCGCATGCGTCAGAAGGCGTTCATTGATCGCCACCGCCGGCTTTGCGTACGGAAACGGCAGGAGCAGCGGCGAGAGGACATCGAGATGATCGATCGCCGGTTTCACGCCGCCTGGCGATCGCCACCAATTGCTGAATCGATCGCGCAGCCGTTTGGCGTCGCGAATCGCGGGCCGGCGGACGCCCGTGTTTTCGATGTAGAGCACACGATTCCCGGCGCGCGCAAATGCAGAGGCCACCTCCTGCGGCAACTGCCAGTTGAAGGCCCAGTCGATCGAGGACAGGCAGACGATGGTTGCGCCGTGCAGCAAATGGATTCCTAACGTGAAGGTGCTGTCGCCGCCATTGGCGCGCGGCCGGTACGGGCAAGCGCAACGAGTCCGCCGGTCAGCCCGATCAGCCGGACCATGACGGTGACCGCGGCGAAGTAAGGAATCGCGATCACCGGAATTCCGATCTGGCCGCGGTGGCGAATCAACCGCAGCCAATCGATTGCGATGCGCCGTCCGGCGAACGCAACCAGAGCCACCGCACCGAAACGCCGGAACAGCCTGGTCCCGCGAAGTACCGCGGCGTCGTCAGCGCGGTAGACGCTCACTCCGTCGAAACCTCGGTTGAAGTGTTTCCTTACAAATCCTTTGCTCGCGATGTCAAGTCCGTGCTGCACGCGCGCGAGCGGCTCATAAACGATGCGGACTCCGGCAGCGCGCAGTTGGTGGTAGAGCAGAAAGCAGCCGCCATCGCGGCGAATGCGCGAATCGAGCGGAGTGGCGAGAAGTACCTCGCGGCGAAACGCGCAGTTGTTGATGTTGAACCCCGACGCGGCTCCCGAGTTGTCGCCGACCACATTCGCAAAATCAGGAACGGAAAATGTCCGAGCCTTCAACGTCGTGCCTGCGTAGCGTGTGGCGCCTGCGACGGCGGATATGGTGTCGTCACGGAGCGGCGCGATGAGGATCTCCAGCCAGTCGCGCGCCGGCACGCAGTCGCCGTCGATCAGCGCCACGATCGATCCTCGCGAGGCGCGGACTCCCGCGTTCTTCGCAGCAAAGTAGTTGCGTTGCGGCGAGCTGACGATTTTGACCCACGGATATCGCCGCACGGCCTCGTCAGACTCGCTGCCGAGTAAGGCAGCGTCGACGACCACGAGCGTCTCGATCATCTCGCGCGGATAGCTTTGTCCCAGGATCGCGTCGAGCAGTGGCTGCAGATGGTCAGCGAGCGAACGCGCGTCGTAATCTTCGCGCGTGATCGTTTCAATGACGACGGAGACGAATGGATGATCGATCAAAAGTGACGGCGCCTCCGGATGCGAATCTGGTTCATTGCGAATGTGGCCGTCCACCATCCAGTCTCCAGGCCCGCCGCCGGCGCGGCCGTTGAAAGCGCGCGCGAGAAAGGACGATGCACATTGCGCGTACGGTTACGCATTGCCGCGAGCGCGAGCGACCATGAAAGATTGAAAAGCAGGCGTTTCAGGATTTTTCTCGCGGCTGGATCGCTGGTGCGGGCGAGCTCTCCGGAGAAGAGCTGGATGCGCGCCTCGATCGAGCGCCCGAGGTCGGCGCTCATGCTGTCGTCACTGAGGGCGTATTCGGCGACGACGCGGTCGACGAAATCGAGCTCGTGACGCAGTGCGATCCGAAACCACATCAGGTAATCGCACGACAGCGGGATATCCTCCGCAAAGCCGCCGGCTTCTTCGATGCAGCTCCGGCGCACCAGCACGGTCGACGTCGGAACGAAGTTGCACCACGCGAACTGCGCGGCCATGCGCCCGCGCCGCGGAGGCGCAACCTGAAAACTGGTGACGTGCCTTCGATCGTGTCCCGGCCGCACGTGGACGACGTCGCCGAACACGAGTCCGACTTCGGCTCGCTGCATCAACGGGATTTGCGCTGCCAGCCGATCGGGAAGCCAGACGTCATCGGAGTCGATGAAGGCAATCAATTCTCCCCGCGAATGACGAAGCCCGCGATTGCGCGCCACGTACGCGCCGGCATGCGGCTGCTCGATGATCGTGATCCGCGATCCAAAACTGTCGAGCACATCGCGGGTGCCGTCGGTCGAGCCGTCATCGATGACGATCAGTTCGAGCGGAGTCCACGTCTGCGCAAGAACGCTGCGGATCGCGCGGGTGACGGCGTGCTCGCGGTTATAGACGGGGAGGACGACG
>DATART010000429.1:0-2326 GCA_036264035.1 Thermoanaerobaculia bacterium
CGGAGGTTGTAGAACGGCACGCCCGGGAAGTAGTGGTGCTCGAGGTGATAGTTCGAGAAAAGATAGATCACGTCCCAGAACCATGAGCCTTTCACCAGCGTCGACCACTTCGCGGGATCGGAGGGATCGATGTCGTAGTGCTGGCCGAGACGGTTGAGTGCGAAGGCGATCGGGAAGACGAAGAAGACCGGGACGATGTAGAGCTTGAACGCGATCGTCCATCCGCCGATCAGCGCGATCGCGGCGAGGACGGTGAGTTGGAACGCGATCGTGAAGAGGCGCTCGCGGCCGATGCGGCGCCTGAGTTCCGGCTCGTACGCGGCTGTCTCCTTCGCGGCGGCGCGGAAGTAGATCGGGAAAAGCGCGGGCGTGAAGTAGAGCGCCTTCAGCCAACGGGCGTTGATCTTCGGCGAGAGATAGTGCCGCTTCGGATCGTCGGTGTTCGATCCGAGAGCGCTGTGATGATCGAGATGCCAGCGCGTGAACTGCGATGCCGAAATGCCGCTCGGGACCGCGTAGAGAAGACCGAGGATGCGATATGCGCGGTCACTCGACTCCGGCAGCACCGCGCGATGTACGACCTCGTGCAGCAGTACCGTGAAATCGAAGACCGCGAAGCCGGCCACGAACGCGCATGGCAGCCAGAAGTACCAACGATCGAAGTTGACGATCGCCACGCCCGCTGCCACGAGCACCGCGACGTTCAGAAACGCAATCAGCGCGTGCAGCAGCGGCCGCTTCGTATGCAACCGGCGAAGCTCATCCGTCGGCACCTCGGCAGCAAGGTCGCGTTTGAGTTGCTGCGCGTGCTCAGCGTAGTACGCCATGGGAGTGCCGGTTACAACCTTCCGCCCCCTCGGAACTAATCCAGCACGATGAAGTCGAGGTTGCCATACGAGCGCATCTGGCGGCAGACCTCGTGTCCCGAGGGATCGTCGTCCGTGTTGTAGGCCGAGTTTCCCTCGATCGTTCGCACCACTTTGGCGAGCGCCTGCATCACAACACCGGTGTGATGCCAGCGATCCTTTGCGCGCGACTTGCGAATGAGCATCAGACTGCCCGTCGGGATGCGTTTCGGATTGCGGATCGCGCTCTCGCCGCTGATGAAACGCTTGCGCGCCTTCGCGTCCTCCGCCAGGTGGTTGCAGTTCGTGTGGAAGTCGATCGGAAGCTCGCGGCCGAGGGTCGGCGCGGCCTGCGCGATGATCGTGCTGACGAAGCCGGCGCACCAGGCGTCTACGCCCGCGGGCAGCTTCGGTTCGCGCGGACGCTGATTGCCATGCAGATACAGGCGCACCCACGGACCGCGATTCTGTCCGCCGGCTTCGCGCGCGCGTTGCCGCAGATGCTGCAACGCATACGCGGCCACCACCTGTCCCATCGTGGCATCGTCCGGCGGATGGATCGGCCGCAGCGCCTCGGTCATCGGCCGGATCAGCATCGCGTATGTTTGCGGATCGACCTCTCCGGTCACGGGCAGCACACCCGTTCCGCCCTGAAAATCTTTCACTGCCTGCTCGGTCGCGTAGCCGAACTGGCCGTCGATCATGACGTCGCAGAGATTGAGGCAGAGCCATTCCTGAATGAGCGTTACCACGTCACCGCGCCGTCCGCGGCGATACGTATCGTCGACATGCAGCAACGGTTTCTGGGCGGTGATGCCGATGATGGCGCGGCGGGCGAGAAGGGTCATGAGGACTCCTGGAATCGAGGATGAGAAACGGATGTCATCATTCAACGTTTTCGCATGAACGTCTACACAATCGGCCACTCCACGCGCGAGGCTGACGAGCTCAGCGCATTGCTGCGCGAGCACGGCGTCAAACTGCTCGTGGATATCCGCCGTTATCCCGGTTCGAAGCGTTATCCGCATTTCGCCAGCGAGGCGATGGCGCGTTGGGTGCCGAAGCACGGCGTCGCGTACGTGCACATGCCGGAGCTTGGCGGACGTCGCAAACCGCTGGCGGATTCACGCAACGCGGCGTGGCGCAACGATCAGTTCCGCGCGTATGCCGATTACATGGCCACGGACGAATTTCGCGACGCCGTCGACAAGCTTCTTTCGCTCGCGGAGCAGCAGCGCGTCGCCATCATGTGCGCCGAGGCAGTGCCGTGGCGATGTCATCGGAACCTCGTCGCGGACGAGCTCACGCGCCGCGGAATCGAGGTCATTCACATCATCGGCACAGGTTCCGTGAAGGTGCACGCGATGAATCCGATGGCGCAGATCGAGGGCGATCATCTCGTCTATCCGGGTGAGCAACAGAAGCTGCGCCTATAATCGCAGGCTCGCGATGGTCATCCCCGACGCGGCTGCTCCCTCTGA
>DATART010000442.1:0-3512 GCA_036264035.1 Thermoanaerobaculia bacterium
CGACCAATATCTGGTTCAGCGATATCTGTGCACCGACCGACCGCGCAGCGCGGCGCTGGCGTTGCTGTCGTCGGGCGTCGTCATCCTCGCGCAGTTCATCGGATTCCTCTTCATCGGCGTGCTGCTGTTCGCGTTCTACGCGCCGTACAAACTCTCAGGATATCTGACCGGTGGGGCGTCGGCGCCGTTTCACGCGCCCGATCAGGTGTTCCCCGACTTCATCACGCGCCATCTGCCCTCGGGATTGTCGGGCCTCGTCGTCGCGGCGATTTTCGCAGCGGCGATGTCATCGTCGCTCAACTCGATCGCGGCGGCATTCGTCGCCGATCTCTACAAACCGTTCCGCGAGAACAAACCGGATCGCCACTACCTGCGTGTCTCGCACGCCGTCACGATCATCGCCGGCATCGTCCAGATCCTCGTCGCGCTCGCGGTGCGCCACAAGAGCGAGTCGGCCCTGAGCACGGCCCTCAGCGTTGCTTCCCTCATCAACGGCCCCATCCTCGGCGTGTTCCTCCTCGGCAGTGCCAAACGCGGCGGACCGCGCGCCGCCCTCGCCGGGATGACGGTCGGAATCGCGGTCGTCCTCACCGTACGCTTTGCCACGCAGATCGCGTGGCCGTGGTACACCGTCATCGGGTCGCTGACGACATTCGCCGTCGGCGCGCTCATTCCGGAGCGGGAGCATGCGACGGTTTAGCATCGCGGCGCTGGCCGCCATCATGACCGGCTGCACGACGATGCAAAACAGCGGCACCTTCGACACCGAACGCCTGCGTGAAATCGATCGCACGATCGAGACCGCGATCGCCGGGCACAAGCTCCCCGGCGGCGTCTTTCATCTCGAGCGCGGCAACTCAGTCTACGAAAAGACGTACGGCAATCGCGCGCTCGTTCCGATCGTCGAGCCGATGACGGACGATACGATCTTCGACGCCGCGTCGCTGACGAAAATCGTGGCCACTACGCCGTCGATCTGGCTGCTGATCGAGCGCGGAAAGATCGAGCTCGACGCGCCGGTGAGCCGCTACATCGCGGAGTTCCGCGGCGGCTGGCGCGACGAGATCACCATCCGCCATCTCCTCACGCACACCTCGGGACTCCGTCCCGACCTCGATCTTTCGACGCCCTGGAGCGGCTACGACACCGCCATTCGCATGGCCATCGCCGAGAAGCCGACGCAGAGGCCGGGGTACACGTTTCGGTATAGCGACATCAATTTCGAGTTGCTCGGCGAGATCGTGAAGCGCGTGTCGGGCGATTCACTCGACGTCTTCGCGGCGCGCGAGATTTTTGGGCCGATGGGGATGCGCGACACAGGTTTTCGGGTGTTGGGTGTGGGGAGTGGGGAGTCGGAGCAAAAGCAGCCTGTCTCATCTCCTACCCCCCACTCCCTACACCCCACTCCCATCGCTCGCATCGCCCCCACCGAGCAGACTGCCGACGGCATGCTGCGCGGCGTCGTGCACGACCCCACGGCGCGGCGCATGGGCGGTGTGGCGGGACACGCCGGTCTCTTCACCACCGTGCACGACCTCACGCTCTACTGCCGGATGCTGCTGCGCGGCGGCGATCCGATATTCAGACCGGAAACAGTCAACATGTTGACGAGCGTGCAGACACCGCCGAATGTGGCGGTGCGGCGTACGGGAGGATTCGACATCGACTCCTCATTCAGCCGGCCGCGCGGCGAGATTTTCCCGCTCGGATCGTACGGACACACCGGCTTCACCGGCGGGATGATGTGGATCGATCCGTTTTCGAAAACGTTCTACCTCTTCCTGTCGAATCGCGTGCATCCGAACGGCACCGGCGACGTTCTCCAGCTCCAGCTCGCCCTCGGAACGCTCGCCGCGCAAGCCGCGGGTGTAACGCGCGACGTCGCCGGTACGCTGCCGCCGCGGCCCGGTGGCCAGGTGCAATTCACGTTCGGCGGTCCCGACACAAACAACGGGATCGACCATCTCGAAGCGGAGCGCTACGCGCGATTGCGCGGCATGCGCATTGGTCTGATCACGAACCACACCGGCATCGATCGCTCATGGAACCCAACCATCGATTCACTTCGGAGTGCGCCGGACGTCACGCTGGTCGCGCTCTTCTCGCCGGAGCACGGCATACGCGGAACTGTCGATGCAAACGTAGGCGACGCCGTCGATACCGCCAGCGGACTACCGGTCTACAGCCTTTACGGCGAAACGCGCAAGCCCAGGCCCGAGCAGCTCGCGGGACTCGATGCGCTCGTCTTCGATATTCAAGACGTCGGCACGCGCTTCTACACGTACATCGCCACGATGGGCCTGGCGATGGAGGCGGCGGCCGCTGCGCATGTGAAGTTCATCGTCCTCGACCGCGTCAATCCGATCGGCGGCGCGGATGTCGAGGGGCCGCTGCTGAAAGGCGCGGAGAGCTTCACCGCCTGGCACTCGCTGCCCATCCGGCACGGGATGACGGTTGGTGAACTGGCGCGAATGTTCAACGACGAGCGGCACATCGGCGCCGATCTGACGGTGATCCCGTTGACGCGCTGGCGCCGCGAATTGTGGATGGACGAGGCGGGATTACCGTGGATCAACACCTCGCCGAACATGCGCAGCGTGACCGAGGCCGGCCTGTATCCGGGGATCGGCATTCTGGAGTCGGCAGTGTCGGTCGGACGCGGAACGGAAACGCCGTTCGAAGTCCTCGGCGCGCCGTACATCGAGGGCGCAACGCTTGCGCACGAACTTACAGCGATGTCGCTGCCCGGGATTCGCTTCGACGCAACGACGTTCACGCCGGCATCGAGCGTGTTCGCAAAACAGCGATGCGGCGGCGCGCGGATAACGATCACCGATCGCCGCACACTACGTCCGGTTTCGATGGGCGTCGCCATCGCGCTCGTATTGCATCGCCTCTATCCGAACGATTTCGCACTCGACAAGATCGCGCCGCTGCTACGCGATCCGGCCACGCTGGAGGCGATTCGCGCCGACAAACCGCTCGCGGACATCGTCGCGATGTGGCGCGAGGATGAGGCCGTGTTCGCGCTGCGGCGGGGCAAGTACCTGCTTTATTAACGTCAGGCACTGCACCTTGCCAAAGCACAGACAAGAGTGTCTGTGCCCAGACGTGTCCAAATTAGCCGGCGTCGCGAGGGGTGGATTGCTGTAGGGCCGCCGCGAAGCGGCACGAAGCCACCGGAGGTGGCTCGTACGGTAGCCGGTGGTCCGAGCGAAGCGAGCGACCACCGGTCATCGATCGCGTCGAGTTTTTCCGACCGCGGCAGCGGTCGCGTAGGGAATTCACGCCGCTTGGTATTTGATACGCGACCCCGGCTGGGGTCGAGGAAACATCCGCGTCGATTTTCCGGTGGTCGCTCGCTTCGCTTCGACCACCGGCTGATATGGAGTGACCCCGTCAAGTTACGCTGCTCGTGATGTCTTTGACTTTGTTTTGTCCCTTGCTGCGCCTTTGATTTTGTCCTCTTCTTTTGCAGCCGTGACGACGGCCGAGGGCAAAGCAGCGACGAT
>DATART010000452.1:0-5179 GCA_036264035.1 Thermoanaerobaculia bacterium
CAAAATCTGCTCAACCTCACGCAGCGGGAACTCCGCATCCAGAACCCCCAACCCGTCCACGTCTCTACGGCTTCGCGTTCTCCCCACGGCCCACCCTCCCACGCGCAAGTGTGCCTTAAGTTAAGGCCATTGGGATGACAGTAAGGCACGCGCTCCGTGCGCCGCGCGCGGAGGCGCGCTCGACAATCCAGCCCCGCGCTTTGCGCGGGGTAATCCGGCGCGAGTGAGGCGTGGCCGCGGAGGCGGCCACCACAAAATGCTCGCGCGACCGCCGTTCCCCAGCCCGATCCGGGTTATCAGCCGGGGATCCTTCGCCGTCCTCCGGCGTTCCGCGCTTCGCACTCCAACGCCTCCGGCGGCTCTGGATGACAGTAAGGCACGCCACGCGCATTACCGATGAGCATGCCTGCGACGCTGATCCCTGAGGTCATCGAGCCGGACGAGAAACTGCCGCCCGATCTCGTCGTCCTGCGCCGCTTCGCCTATTTGATGGACGAAGCGGTTCCCGTTCCCGGAACGAAGAAACGCGTCGGGCTCGATGCGGGATTGAGCCTCATCCCGGGCGTCGGCGAAATCATCGGCGCGCTTCTTTCCGCATGGATCATCGTCGGCGCGCTGCGGCATCGCGTGCCGATGCCGCGCATCCTGCGCATGGTCATCTACGTTCTTCTCGACATGGTCCTCGGGTCGATTCCGATCGCCGGCACGATCTTCGACTGGCTCTTCGAAGAGAACGTCATCAACCTCAACGCGCTGATCCTGCACCGCGACCGCACGAAGCCGCCGCGATCGCTCGGATCGATTGCGATAACAGCAATCGCGATCTTCGCCATCATCCTCGGCGTCGCATTTTTCATCGCGGCGGGCATGATTGCGCTCATCATCTGGATCGCTTCGAAGCGCTGATGTTTTTCCGCAAGAACAAACCGCCGCGTTATCCGCACCGGCCGCCGCTGCCGATCATCCGGCGCAAGCTGCCGATGCGCTACCACATGAAGCACCAGTTCGGCGTGCGCGACCTGGCCTTTCTGCAGACCATGCACGCGCTCACCGGCTCGCCGATGTCGGAGGGCAATCGCGTCACGATTCTGAAGAACGGCGTCGAGATTTTCCCCGCCATGCTGGCCGCGATCCGCGATGCGAAGCGCACCATCAACCTCGAGTTCTACATTTACTGGGATGGCGAGATCGGAAGGAAGTTCGCCGAGGCGCTGGCGGAGAAGGCGAGGGCGGGGGTGGCCGTCAAGGTCGTGCTCGACGCCGTCGGCAGCGCGCAGATGTCGCAATCGCTCATCAACTTCATGGCCCGCAACGGCATCGATATCGAGTGGTACCACCCGTTGCGCTGGTACACGCTCTCCACGCTCAACCATCGCACGCATCGCAAGCTGCTCGTCGTCGACGGACGCATCGGATTCTCCGGCGGCGTCGGCATTGCAGACGACTGGCTCGGCGACGCCGACTCGAAAAAGCACTGGCGCGATACGGTGGCGCGCGTCGAAGGTCCCGTGGTTACGCAGATGCAGTCGGCCTTCATGGACAACTGGGTGAAGAGCCGCGGCGAGCTTCTGACGGGACTCGACTACTTTCCGCCGCTCTCGGCGATCGGGCCACATCTGACGCAAGTCTTGAAATCGTCGCCGACGGAAGGCAGCTCGACCGTGAAGCTGCTGTACATCATCTCGATCGTCAGCGCGGTCAAGTCGATCTACATCAGCAACGCCTACTTCGTCCTGGACGCCGATACCATCCGCGCACTGGAGGGGGCGGTGCGGCGCGGCGTCGACGTTCGCGTGATCGTGCCGGGTGAGTTTACCGACGTTCCCATCGTCCGGCAGGCCAGCCGCTGGCACTACGAGTTGCTGCTGCGCCGCGGCATCCGCATCTTCGAATACCAGCCGACGATGATGCATGCGAAGACGATGGTGGTCGATGGTGCGTGGAGCACGATCGGCTCGTCGAATTTCGACGACCGCAGTTTCCGGCTCAATGACGAAGTGAACATCAACATCTACAACGACGACATCGCCGCGCAGATGGAGACGATGTTCCACGCCGATCTTGCCCGCAGCGAAGAGGTAACGCTCCGAAAATGGTTCCGGCGCGGATGGCTGGACAAGACGAAGGAGAAGTTCGCGGGGCTGTTCCGGCCGCAGCTGTAAAACCACAGAGACACAGAGAGCACACAGATGGTTTCTCTGTGACCTCTGTGTCTCTGTGGTGAAATGGTTTTAAACTCTCGCAATGCTCGGGCGTGTGGCGGTCGCGATCTCACTGATCTTCCTTCCGGTCACCGCCGTTCCGCAGTGCAATCTCACGCAGGTGGCCAGCGTGCCGTTTCGCGCGTCGTATTTCGACGTCGCCATCGACGGCAACGACCTTTGGGCGGCGACGTCGTACGGCGTGTCGCTTTACGACCGCAGCGTCGATCCGCCGTTGCTGATCGCGTCGCTGCCGTTGCCGGGGATCACGCGTACCGTGCGCGCCGCGAATGGCATCGCGTACGCCGGCAGCGGATCGACCTTGTTCATCGTCCGCAAGAACGGACGCACGCTGCAGCTCGTGCGCGGCATCGAGGCCGGCGCCACGATCAACGATCTGCTTCTGACTTCGCTCGATCTGTACGTCGCCACCTCGAACGGACTCTCGCAGTGGGACCTGCTCGATCCCGCCAATCCGTCGAGGACACAGGCGCTCTTCTTCACCAGCGGCGCGAACGTGCGGTCGCTCGCGCTCAGCAACGCCATTCTTTTTGTCGCGGACGGCGATGCATCGGTCGAGTCATTCAACATCGCCGTGCCGTCGATTCCGAACGGAGTCGGCGCGATCGCGTCGCTGCCCGGCGCGAATGCCGTTGCCGTCAATGCCGGCCGGCTGTACGTCTCGGACGGCCAGCAGACCGACATCTTCGCGAACATCGACAGCGGCGGCGGCAACGCGGCGAAACTCGCCACCGATTCATTCGGCGGAGCGGCCATCACCGGCATCAACAGCAGCGCGATTTTCGCGGCCGGCGCCGACCGGCAGGTGCGCGCGTTCGATCTCTCCTCGGCCGCGGCGCCGGTCGAGCTGTGGCGCGTGCAGCTCAATCCGAGCGGCGGCAATGTGAATCGCATCGGCCGCATCGCCACCGCGCCGAACCGCCTCTACGTCGCCGGCGGCGACCTCGGCCTCCTCACCTACGACACGACGTCGTTCAGCGCGCCGTTTCCGCTGCGTAGTTATGCGACCGGTGCCACGACTTCGGTCGTTTCTCTCGGCACGATGGTTTACGTTTCGCGCGCGTCGGGCGGCATCACGGAATTCAACCAGTCATCGAGCGGCGCGCTGACACAGGCGCGTTCGTGGGATAGCGGCAACGACATCGTACGCGACGGCGGCGACAGCTTCCTGCTGACGACCACCGGCGCGAAAGCCTCGTTCTGGGCGCTGACGCCCGCCGTGCCGACGCTCGTCTCTTCGGTCACGTTTCGCGCGCCGATCGCGTCGGCCGTCCTCGCTGGAACTACAGGCTATTTCGTTCTCAATGAAGCGGCCGGAAACACGCTCTGGTCCGCCGACCTTACGACGGCCGCCGCCACCGCGCAGCAGATCGCGTTGACGACGATCAAGCCGTCGTTCATCGCCCGATCGGGATCGGCATTCGTCCTCGCCGAGCTGCGCGGCGACGACCGCATCACGGCGCTCTCCTATTTCGCGTCGAACGATTTCACGAAGGCGCCGGTCGTCATCAACGTCGCCGGCATCGCTACCGGCGGCGTGACACTGTCCGGCACCACCGCCGCGGTATCGACCTTCACCGGCGTCAGCCTGGCCGACTTCGCGGCCGGCACGACGACGCTCCTTCCGCAGTCGAGCGGCGCGATCGCGCGTAGTCTGGCGTTGAACGGGACCACGCTGCTCGAAGCGACCGACACGTCGCTCATCGTCTGGAACACGCAGACGCGGACGCTGACGAAACAGTTCGCACTGCCGGCCGCGCCGGCCGCCGTCCACATCGCCGCCGGCAGCAGCGTCGCCGACCTGGCCACCGAGGATGGAATTACGAGCATCCAGCTGACGGCCACGACGCGTATGCCGTCGCTGCTCTTCGCCACGAACGGCAACGCGTATTACAAGAAGCTCGTGGCCGGCAGCCAGCGCCTCTATTTCTTCGACGGCCGTAACGTCGACATCTTCACGAACACGATGCAGTCGACGGGCGCGATCCGCACGCCGCTGATCGTCGACGTCGCCGCGAGCGACACGAACGTCTTCACGATCCAGAGCAACCTCACCGTGACGTTGTACGGGCGCGAAGGAAACGCGCTGGCGACGTCGACGATCGGCCAGAGTTCCGATCTGACGCCGTCGATCGCGTCCGCCGGCGGCGCGGCGTGGGCGTCGATCGCGATCAATTGCCAGAGCAGCGGCTGCGAAGGAAAGACGATCGTCTTCGATCCGAAGTCCGCGTTCGCGCAGACCGCGACGATGATCGGCAGCGTGCGCGACGTCGTCACCAGCGGCACGCGCGCCTACGTCCTCACCGAACTACCGAATGAGGTGCGCGTCGTCGACATCAGCGACCCCGCGCATCCGTCGGTCCTCGTCAGCCACCCTACCGAAGGCACCCAGCCGCCGCGCGCCATCGCATTCGCCAACAACACCGTCTACGTCCTCGGCGAAAAACTGTATGCGTATTCGCCGGCTGACCTCTCCAAAACCGGCGAGCAACTGTCGTCGTACGTAACCGATCCGGCTTCCGGCGTTACGTACGTCGATCAGCATCTCCGCGCGGACGGCGCTTGCATCGCGCTCACCGGCCGCCAGTTCTCGCCGCAATTTCTGAACGGATCGCCATCGATCCTCTCGCCCGTGCCGTCGATTGCCTCGCCCGCGGCCGGACGATTCATCGCCACGCAACCAGGAACGTTCTATTTCCTCACCGACTACTCGCTCGAGATCTGGTCGACGAAGCCGCTGCCGCCGACAGCGCGTCACCGCGCGTCGCGGTAAGGGATGTTGTCATCCTGAGCCGCCGGAGCCGAGTAGCGCGAAGCGCGGAACGGCGGAGGACGGTCGAAGGATCCCCGGCTGGTAACCACGGGCGGCGGGCGACTGTCAAATTCGCGCGATTTGAAAACGGGTTATCAGCCGGGGATCCTTCGACCGTCCTCCGCGACGACGGCTTCGCCTCTGT
>DATART010000461.1:0-13267 GCA_036264035.1 Thermoanaerobaculia bacterium
TCGCTCATTTTCATGGCCTGCCTTTTTCCACTGTGGGGACCGAACGTCTTCGCGAACGATCTCCGTCTGGACATGCCGCGCCTGGAAGTGCTGAAGAGTTATCCGATCACAGGCGAGCGCCTGATCGCCGCCGAGATCGCAGCGCTACTGCTTGTGATCTCGATCCTGGAGATGCTCTTCGCGACCTCGGCGTCGCTCATGATCGGCATGGGTGAGACGAGCAGCATCACGAGATTTGTGGCCACGCCGCAGTTCATCGTGCTCGTCCTGCTGCTCACGATTCCCGTCTGCGCGGTGCAGCTCGTGATCCGCAACGCGGTGCCGGTGCTTTTTCCGGCGTGGGCGATACGCAGCAAAGATGAACCGCGCGGATTCGTGGCCATGGGCCAGCGCCTGGTGACGCTGGCCGGCAACCTGTTCGTGCTGGCCGTCGCGCTCGTCCCGGCCGCCATCGTCTTTCTCCCGTCCTTCTGGATCGCGCACAGGTTCTTCTCCGGCAATCCCGCGTTCGTCGCGGTGGCGACGATGCCGGCCGTCGCAGTGCTCCTCGCCGAGGTCTGGATGGGCATCAAAGCGCTCGGTGTGCAATTCGAACAACTCGACATCACGAATGAGTCGGATGTGTCCGCGCCGTAACCACTGTTCCCACCAGCTGCACCAGCACCACATACGTCAGCGCCGGCGTGAGATGCGCCACGAGCCGCTCCCACGACCACGTCACATGCCAGAGGACGCCGAAGGGCGTAGCCAGGTACGCGCCGAGGTACGAAACGAACTGCACGAGTAGCGCGATGAGCACGAAACGCTCGCGCGTGATGATCGTGCGGAACGTGATCGCCATGCCGGCCGCGAGCCCAATCCAGTACAACGGCTTGCCGAGGTGGAAGGACGCCAGCGCCGCAACGAAGCCGGCTGGATCGCGCGCGTGCTCGATCATCCGCGCGATGACGCCGTCCGTCGCGATGTCCGTCGGCAGGCGAAGCGCGAGCCGCGCGATGAGCCACGGCATTGCGATTGCCAACGCCGGCCAAAGACGCAGAACATCGCGTTTTCGTCCCGCGCAAAGAAGGCCGATGGCCACGGCAACGATGAGGGCCAGGCCTTCGTTTTTCGTCGATGCCGCGAGGCCGAGGAGGACCGCGCCGAGGATCACATCGCCGCGACGGATCGCGAGCAGCGACGCGGTGGCGTAAGCGATGAACGGACCTTCTGCCAGGCCGATCCATGGTGTCGCCGCGAGTGGGATGAGCGCGATGGCGATAAATGCAGCGGCGAGCCGGGAGTGTGTCTCTTGAAGCGATGACGCGTGAATGATCAGCAGCAACGCCGCTGCGAATGCGACGTGAACGACGCCGAGATGCGCGTCGTTCCAGCCATTGCGAAGGACGCCGATGAAGTCGTACGTGAGCGGAAGAAGCAGCGGATAGTCAGCATGGACGCTACTGTCCGGCGGGCTTTCGAGAAGGCGCCAATCAATCGCCCGAATCTCGAAAAACGCCTTCGCCTTGAAGCCCCAATTCGTGAGGTAGTCGTACTCGGGCGGCGGCGCCACGGTGGCGTAAAGCGCGTAGCCGAGGAGGAGCGCGAGCACGAGGATGGCGCCGTAACTTCGTGGCGGCTCCGCGGCGCTGCGTGTCCAGGCAATTGCGGCAATGAGCAGGATTACGGCGATCACGAGCCAGCGCGACCAGGGGAGGAGGACGAGGGTTGCTGCGCAGATGCCGATGCCGATCAGCATTCCTTCGCCCGCACGGGAGAACGGTTCACGCGGAGGCGCGGAGAGGCGGAGGGCGAGAGGGATGCCGATTGCCAGCGCGAGCGCGATGAACGACAGTTCTGCGATCATCGCATTCTCCGCATCAGCAGGCCGTCGTGGCCGCGCCAGACGGTCGCAAATCCGGGGACGTGCGGCTCGCAGCTATACGCGACGATCACGTTCGCTTTCGCGAGGTTGTCGGCGCGCGGACGATCGTACTCATCGATCAGCGGCACGAGGGTGCGTCCGGTCAGCGGATAAAGCGCGCGGGTGTAGAGATACGCATAGCCCTGATGCCATCCCGTGAATGGCGCGGCGATGGTGATGACGTCACCGGGCTTCGTCAATTCGCGCGCTTGCAGCATCAACTCGCGCGATCCGGGCAGCTTTTGATATTGCAGCGACCTGTAACGGGCGCCGAGAGCGGCGCGGTCGGCAACGAAGATACGAAAGTAAAACGGCTCGAACGCTCCGGCCGCGATGGCGACGGCGGCTGCGATCCCGAGCCAGCGGATCAGACGGCGATCTCCTTCAGGCCGTCCGCGACGATCAGCTTCGGCTCCGTCATCGACTGGACGTCATCGACACTGACTCCCGGCGCAATTTCGATCAGTTTCAATCCGTCCTCCGTCACGTCCAGCACGCAGTAGTCGGTGATGATGCGATCGACGCACTTCACGCCGGTCAACGGCAGGTCGCACGCGTTCAGAATCTTCTTCCCGCCCTTTTTCGTGACGTGCTCCATCGTCACGATGAGCCGCTTCGCGCTGGCCACGAGGTCCATCGCGCCGCCCATCCCCTTCACCATCGCGCCAGGCACCATCCAGTTGGCGATGTCGCCCTGCGCCGAAACCTGCATCGCGCCGAGGATGGAAAGATCGACTTTGCCGCCGCGGATCATGGCGAACGAATCAGCGCTGGAGAAAAACGACGCGCCCGGCAAAACGGTCACGGTCTGCTTGCCGGCGTTGATGAGATCAGGATCAACGTCGGCATCGGCCGGAAACGGCCCAAGGCCGAGGATGCCATTCTCCGACTGCAGAATCACTTCCATTCCAGGCGGGATGTTGTTCGCCACGAGCGTAGGCATCCCGATGCCGAGGTTGACGTAGTAACCGTCGCGCAGCTCTTGTGCAGCACGTCGGACGATCTGATCGCGAGTCAGTGCCATTACTTCCTCACCGTCCTTTGTTCGATGCGTTTGACGCGCGGCGCAACGACGACTCTGTGCACGAAGATGCCGGGGGTGTGGACGTTGTCCGGATCGAGCGTTCCGACTTCCACCAGCTCTTCAACTTCGGCAATACAAACCTTCCCCGCCGTTGCCGCCATTGGATTGAAGTTTCGCGCGCTTTTCCGAAAGACGAGATTCCCGTAGCGGTCACCCTTCCAAGCGGCGACGAGCGAGAAATCGCCGACGATGCCGCGCTCCATCACGTACATCCGTCCGTCGAATTCGCGCGTCTCCTTCCCCTCGGCCACGATCGTTCCGTAGCCCGCGGGCGTGAAGAAGGCCGGGATGCCTGCGCCGCCCGCGCGCATCCGCTCGGCCAGCGTGCCTTGCGGGACGAATTCCACTTCCAGCTCTTTCGCGAGGTATTGCCGCTCGAACTCCGCGTTCTCGCCGACGTACGACGACACCATCTTGCGGATCTGCTTCGTCTGCAGGAGCAGGCCGAGGCCCCAGTCATCGACGCCGGCGTTGTTGGAGACGCAGGTCAACCCCTTCACGCCGCGTTTCACGAGCGCATTGATCAGATTCTCCGGAATGCCGCACAGCCCGAAGCCGCCGACGACGAGCGTTGCACCATCGGCGACATCACGCACCGCCTCGTCTGCCGAAGCGACGACCTTGTTCATCATGCCCGCGAAGATATCAAAGGAAACGCAGACGAGAGTGTCCGCGCCACATCCGACCTGCTACTCTCTCGCCCCGAATGACATCCGAGTCTTTCGGCTATCGCGTCGACGATGCGCATCCGCTCGGAATGCGCCTTCTTCGCGAGGCCGGAGCCTTCGCGTTTTTTCTCGTTTTCACCATCGTCCTGACTTGGCCCGTAGCCATCCGCCTCGACACGGCCACATCGGACCTCGGCGATCCGCTGCTCAACACATGGATCCTCGACTGGGATCTCTACAGCATCACGAATGCCCCGACTCACATCTACGACGCGAACATCTTCTATCCCAGCAAAACCCCGCTCGCGTACAGCGAGAACCTGTTCGGGATCGCGCTCGTGGCGCTGCCGTTCTATCTTTTCGGCTTCACGCCGCTCGCCGTTTACAACATCGCATTCCTCCTCGGCTTCGCCTTCTGCGGCTACGGAGCATTCGTTCTTGGGAGAGTGCTGACGCGATCGACCGCGGCCGGACTCGTGGCTGGAATCCTCTACTCGTTCGTCAACTTCCGCATCGACCATCTCGCCCACATCCAGTTCGTGTGGGGCGGATGGATGCCGATGATGGTCGCCGCGCTGCTGCACTACTGGCGGCGGCCGACGACGCGCAACGCCGTACTGCTGGCGATCTGCGTGCTGATGAACGGCCTCACGAACATCCACCAGTTCCTTTTCGGCACGACGGCGATCGTCCTGTCGATCGCGCTGCTGGCACTTCTCTCGACACGGTTCAAATGGCGGACACTCATCGGCGCCGCGCTGGCGACGATGATTGCCGTCGCGCTGATGGTGCCCGTGCTATTGCCGTACAAACACGTCTCCGAGATGTACGGCATGGTCCGCGACCGCGGCGCGGCGCTGTGGGGCTCGGCCACCTGGACAGACTGGCTCTCCGCGACCGGACGCAGCCGCGCATATGGCGAGGTCACCGATCCGGAGAACGTCCACGGCGAAAAAGCCCTCTTTCCCGGACTGATGATGCTTTTCCTCACCGCCAGTGCGCTGCTGATGGATCGCCGCAAACTGCCGGTCGCGGTCGACGCCCGTCCCATTCCGCGATGGTGGCTGCACCTACTCGACGCCATCATCATCGCGATGGCAGTCGCCACCTACCTCGGTACGGCGTCCGCCCGGCGATTCCATTGGCAACTGTTCCACCACACTGTCATCGGCATTCAAGGCTCCGAGCTGCCGGCCGTGCTGATGATCGTCGCCATCGCTCTGCGCTTCTCGCTGCAATTGCCTCGCGGACTTTCGGGCGAGTCTCTGCAATCGCTGCGAACTGCGGCGGCCCGCTCACGGGTGCCGATCGAGCTCTGGGTCCTGCTGCTCTGGATCGTGCTCGGCGTCCTTGGCTCGCTCGGGCTGCATGCCTTCCTGCACTCGTTTCTCTACGAGCGCTTGACCATGTTCCGCAGCATGCGCGTGCCGGCCCGCTGGGCAACGGACGCGTACGTCGGGCTGGCCGGCGCAAGCGCGTGCGGTACCGCCGCGTGGATCGACGCGCGGAGGACAAAGATCGGCCGCTGGAGCGTCGCTGCGCTGCTCATCGTCCTCTCCATCCACGACGTTCTTCCGGTGATCCGATGGGAGCACGCCGTCAACATCACCGATCCCGCCTACGTCTGGATGCGCGACACAAAGTTCAGCGGCGGTACGTTGGAGTTCCCGCTGTCGGAAGGAATCGCGCAGTTTCTCTACGAATTCGGCGCGACCATTCATCACAAGCCGATCATGAACGGCACCTCCGGCTTCGAGCCGCCGCTGCACGCGAAGATCGTGGAGCTGGCCCAGATGAAGCCGATCCCTGACACGTTCCTGCCGCTGCTGGCGAACAACGATTGCCACTTCCTGCTCGTGCACGACGACTGGCTGCGCGGCGCGAGCGAGCCGACTCACGCCTGGCTGGCGAAGGAGATGGGGCTCGGACGCGTCGGCTTCATCCGCCGCTTCGATCATCGCGGCGGCGGCGACTACCTGTTTGCCGTCGCGCAAAACGTCCCGAACTGGCGTGATCTTCGTCCACCCGATCACCGCGACGGTGCCGGCTACACCGACGACCAGGAGTTGCAACGCGCTCTCCGCGGCGACGCGACGTACATGGGAAAGTCGTTCGGAGTCGTCGACACGCCGCACGGCGACGAAACGATCAAGGGGCCGCTCACGGTCACCGGCTGGGCGCTCTCGCCGAACGGCTTTTCGTCCGTCGACGTCCTGCTGCACAACGGCATGTACCGCTTCCACACGTCGCCGGCCAGCCGCCTCGACGTAAAGATGAAGTTCCCCTGGTACGCCCGCGTCCGCGACGCCGGCTTCACCGTCACCTTCGACAAGCGCCCGCGCGGCGTGCCGCAGTGGACGGATGTGCAGGTCGAGATCATCGACGGCAAAGGCGGACGAACGCGGCTGCCGGATATCGTGATCCGCTGGCCGTGAGATCGCTGAAGCATTTCAGCTGACGTCGCGCCGTTGGTACCGCTCCAGGGCGACGCGCAGCAGCTCGATCGACGTCCGCAGGTCCTCTTCCTTCAGCACGTACGCGATACGAATCTCGCTCTTGCCGAGGTCGGAGGCGTAGAAGCCGCTGGCCGGGGCGATCATGACCGTGCCGCCATCGTGCTCGAATTCCGTCAGCAGCCACACCGCGAAATCCTCGCTGTCGCGCACCGGCAGTTTCGGGACGCAATAGAACGCGCCCTCCGGTTTCGCGAGATCCACGCCGGGAATCGTCCGCAGACCTTCGTAGAGAACGTCGCGGCGCCGCTGATACTCGTCGACGATACCGCGCGTGTACTCGTCGCCGAGGGTGGCCGCGCCGACGGCGATGAACTGCGCCAGGCCGGGAGGCGAAAGGCGGCCCTGCGCCATCCGCAGACAGGCGTCGTAGACGTCGCCGTTGCGCGTGACCAGCGCGCCGAGACGGATGCCGCAGGCGCTGTAGCGCTTCGACAGGCTGTCGACGACGATCACGAAATCGTCCGCATCCTTCAGCTCCAGCGCGCTGACCGCTTTGCGGCCGTCGTACACGAACTCGCGATAAACCTCGTCGGAAACGAGAAAGAGGCCGTGATCGCGACAGAAACCGGCCAGCATCTCCAGCTCATCGCGCGAGTAAACGGTTCCGGTCGGGTTGTTCGGATTGCAGACGATGACGATGCGCGTGCGCGGCGTCAGCGCGTTTTCGAAGATGTGGCGAGGAGGAAGATGAAATCCGTCGCGGCCTCGGCTCGTCACCGGAACGATGTTCAGTCCGGCCATCGTGGCGAAGGCGCGGTAGTTCGCATAGAACGGCTCGAGCACCAGGATGTCGTCGCCTTCATTCGCGCAGGCGATGAATGAAAAGAGGATGGCCTCGCTGCCGCCGGTGGTAGCGAGGATCTGCCGCGTTTCGATCGGAACGCCGACGCGCTTGACGTAGTACTGCCGCAGCGACTCGAGGAAGGCCGGCGTGCCGGTGGACGGCGAGTATTCGAGAACCTTGTCCTCAATCAGCTTGAGGCGATCGAGCATGCACGCCGGCGTCTCGATGTCGGGTTGGCCGATATTGAGGTGATAAACCTTCGTCCCACGCGATTTCGCCAGCTCGGCCAGCGGCGCGAGCTTGCGGATCGGCGAGGCCGGCATGGCTTCCGCGCGCCGCGACACGGCGAACGCGCGCGTGGTCTCTTCGTCGAGCACTGTCATTTCTTCCGGCCGCGCTCCCCGACCGGCGCTTCCCCCGGGATGAAGTTCGGCTGGCCTTCTTTGCCTTGCGTCTCGCGCGATTTGCTCACCGCGCCTTTGTCCTCGAGCGTTGAGTCGCCTTTGTCGGCGCCCTCGGTGTGCTCACGGCCGCCGTCTTTGTAGAAGTTCGGATTCACGTTGATTTGTTTACTCATGATTGATTTCGACTGCGAAGGATATGCCGTTCAGACTGGAATCCGATCACCGCCCCGTCCGTTTCGCCAGCGCATGAAACGATTTGCCGTCGCCGCGCTCGTGCTTTCCCTTGCATCTGCCGCCTTCGCTGACGAACCGGAAAAGACGAACGAGAAGCCGGCGCCCCCTCTTGGCGCGCGCCCCGACAAGCTGATCAAAGAAGCGCTCCCGACCTGTTCCGAGGCTGCGACCGAATCGCGCGTGGCCTTGCAGCATGCGCTGCCGGCCGATATGGTCGGCGCCGTCGTCCGCATCGCCAGCAAACATTCGGCGTGCGAAGGACAGTGGGTCGCCATCACGTCGACCGAGGGCGGCTTCTTCTTCGGCACGCCATGGTTCCTCGACGGCCAGACCGGCACGCTCGAAGAGAAGCTGAAGAATTTCACGACGCAATACATGAAGGACACGTTCAACCCCGTCATCGACCGGACCAAAACGCGGGAAGGTTTGTATCGCGCGACGTTGTATCAGACCGTCGAAGGCGGCAAGCTTCCCCTGGAAGGCGAGATCGATCCGGCCGGAACGGTCTTTTTCATCGGCCACTTCGTCCCGATCACCGCCGACTATCGCGCCGCGCGTCTGAAGGCGTTCGAACACTTTCTCAATCTCTCCCCCACTACCGGCGCCGCCAAGCCTGATGTCACCGTGATCGAGTTCTCCGATTTCGAGTGTCCCTCCTGCCAACGCGCCTCGGGATGGATGAAGCCGATCCTCGAAGCGCACCCCGACAAGGTTCGCTATATCCGCTACGACACGCCGCTGGTGACGATCCATCCGTGGGCGCTGGCCGCCGCCATCGCCGGCCGCGCCGTGTGGCACCAGAAGCCGGAACTGTTCTGGAAGTACAAGGAACAGATCTACGAGAATCAGGACAAACTTTCCGCTTTCACCATCGACGAGTTCGCCCGCGGCTTCGCTACCGATCATGACCTCGACATGAAGAAGTACGACGCCGACGTACAGTCGCCCGAGCTCCGCGCGGAGCTCGTCAACGGCGCCGGCAACGCGTTCACTAACGACGTCCGCGCGACGCCGACGTACATCGTGAACGGAGCGTTCGTCGAAGCGGGTTCGGATGGAAAAGCGCTGGCGGACTACGTGAAGAACGCGCTGAAAAAGTAGATCTGTCATCCAGAGTCGCCGGAGCTGCGTTAGCGCGAGCGCGGAGGCAGCGCAGGCCGACGAAGGATCCCCGGCTGCTAACCGTCGTGCTGGAACCGCCGCCCGGTCCGGGTTACCAGCCGGGGATTCCTCGCCGCGCTTTGCCCCATCCACGGCGCCGCCGGCTCGGAATGACAGTCACACGCTGCGCCAGACGAAATCGAGAAAGTGCTTGAGGATTCGGCCCGTCAAGCCCCAGATCTCGTGCCGCTCGTAGCGATAGAAATACGCGGGATAGCTCTTGCCGCGGAACGCGACGTAGCGCACTTCCGGTTGGTTGGGATTCAACAGCGCTTCGATGGGAACTTCGAACACTTCCTCCACCTCGCTCGCCTGTAACACGTAGTCGACTCGCTGGTCGATGATGCCGGCAAACGGCGCGACGAGAAAGCCGCTGTTGGTGACGATGTCGTCGAGACGTCCGATCAATTCGATATGGTCGGCGCCGATCCCGACCTCCTCCTGCGCCTCGCGGAGGGCAGCCGCTTCGAGTTGCTCGCCTGTCTCGACGCCGCCTCCGGGAAACGCGATCTGTCCGCTGTGCGCGGCGAGACTTGCCGACCGGCGCGAGAAGAGCAGGCTCCAGCCGTGATCGTTCGGAACGAGCGGGATCAACACCGCCGCGCGCTTCAGCTTCGGTGCGTCGATTTCAACGGCGGGACGCGCAGCGAGGATCGCGCGCAACCGGATGAGCGCCGCGTCGTCAACGCCCGGCACGCGCAACCTCGGCCGCTTAGGCCGGTCCCATTCTCCGCTGCGCGTCGATCGCGTACGGGGAGTCAGGGAACTCCGTCACGATGCGGCGATACGTCTCTTTCGACTTCTGGCTGTTGCCCTGTACATCCCAGGCGTGCGCCAGAAGCGCGAGAAGCGAGTCCGCCGGCAGCACCGGATCCGGTTTCGCAACCTCGGCCTGCAACTCCTGCGCGACCTGCGGTGCTTCGCCGCCGTCGATGCGAAGACGGTAGAGGCTGTAACGCGCGCCCGCGACGAGCAGGTGTTTCGGATGATCGTTGATGAACTTCTGCAGGCGCGTACGGGCGGAGGCGACGTCGCCTTTGTCGGCGGCGATGCGGGCCAGGTAGAGCGAGGCAACGTCCGCGGCGTCCGTGCCGCCGTACGACGCTTCGACGTCCTTGAACTGCTTCTCCGCGGCGGCAGTGCGCTCCGGCTCGGTCTTGAACTTCGCGCCCGGCACCGGCTGCGCACCGGGAGCGGGCAGCAGCGGCGACTCCATCGTCTCGATGGCCGTGCCGAGGGCCGCTTGCGCTTTCTGTTCGTGAGTGGAGCGGTAGAAATAGATACCGTACGCGAGGACGGCCAGGATCACGGCCGCTGCCGCGATGGTGAGAAGAAGGCGCTGATTTTCGCGCGCCCGCGCCGACAACGAGCCGATCTCGTCGACGAACTTATCGTGTTTCAGGTCTCTGCGTTGCTGGCGATCCATGAACCGAACTGCCTCCGTAAAAGTGCGTGACTCTAACCCGGGGCTGAGGAACGGTCAAATCGCTCCGCAGATTTCGCCGGTCTCGGCAGCACGAAAGAAAAATCTTCATCGCCTACCGGTGAAGATCTACAATAACCCTCGCTTCAGCAATCAAACCATCCGGTATCTTTGTTGCATTTCGGCGAGCATCTTTATCGGCACCTTCACTCATTCGGGAGCATCCATGGCCGCGCGGGCGTTGACGGCAGCACTCATTTCCATTCTTTTGTCCGGTCTGGCCATGGCCGCTGCTCCGCCTGCCGAAGACTACGGCGCGACGGTGCTCTGCTACCACATCGTCGAGTCGCCACAGGACCCGCGCATGGAAGTCTCGCGCGAGACGTTCCGCCAGCAGATGCGCTATCTCGCGATGACCGGCTATCACGTCATTCCGCTGCGCGATCTGTACGACTATGTCACCGGCAAGCGCGCCTCGCTGCCGAAGAACTCCATCGTCGTCACCATCGACGACGGCTGGCGCAGCACCTACACCGAAGTCTTTCCGGAGATGAAGCGCCACGGATTCCCGTTCACGGTCTTCATCTATCCGAATATCATCGGCCAGACCGCGCGCGCGCTGACGTGGAAACAGATCAAAGAGATGTCCGACGCCGGCGTCGACGTCGAAAGCCATTCGCTCACGCATCCGTTCCTGACGCGGCGCCGCCACACCGATCTCGACCAGCGCGCCTACGCGAACTGGCTCTCGCGCGAACTGATCGACAGCAAGCGGATGATCGAGCACGCCACCGGCAAGCCGGTTCTCTTCATCGCGTACCCGTTCGGCGACTACGACCACTACCTCGTCGACAGCGTCGGCCGCGCCGGCTACGGAGCCGCGCTCACGTGCGAGGCCGGCAAAGTCCGCCGCGGCAGCGATCCGCTCCGCATGCGCCGCATGGTTGTCGAAAAGAAAATGGATTTCGTCAGCTTCCGCCACTACCTCGGCGCCGGCTCGATGCCGCTCGATGAAATGACTCCCCAGCCCGGCGTCATCTCCGATCCCGGCCAGACCACGCTGATCGTCTCCGCGAAAATCCCGAACCACGAACATGTCGATCCGAAGTCCGTCGGCATGGCCCTGCTGTCCGTTCCCGGCTCGCTCCCCTTCTCCTACGATCCGCGCACCGGCGCGATCTCGGTCGCGGCCGTGAAAGACGCCCTGAAGGGAACCTACCAGCGGGCCCTGGTTTGGGCGACCGATGCAAAATCCGGCAAACGGATCGAGGCGAGCTGGATCTTCAAGCTGCCCGAGCCGCGCCTTCCGATCACGCCATCTCTGATCACCGACCCGCACAACGTCACCCCCGCCGACGCAGCGCCGCAGCAGTCGGGCGCACCGGCCGTAGTCAGCGCGGCCGGCGGCGGATCGGGCATGCCCGGGCGGGTGCAACTGCAACGCTCGCCGAAGCAGTCGCACCGCTAGAAACGGCGGCTGATCCCGGCGGCCAGAAAAACATTCGGCGGTTTCGTGCCCCTCGCGCGCCATCCGGCCGAAATGTCGAACTGTGTGTCGCGTCCGACGATCCAGGCCGTCCCGGCATCGAGCACGAGCGACGTTCCGCCGCCCCGCTCTTCGGGAGACTCCGACGCGCCATCGATGAACACATTCGCGCGATCGGAGAGGTTGTACTGGAGCGTCAGGGCGGCCAGAGCGGCCGTGAAACGGCCATCACCGTCGTCCTGCGAGGCGACGCCGATGTTCGGGTTCAGCGCCCACTTCTCGCCGAGGTTGATGTCAGCGGCGAGACGGACATCGCCGGTCGCAGCGTGCGAGCGCTGCGCGCCAGTCCCGGACCGAGGAAAAAGGCGCGCGATGATGCCGAGCGAAGGAGTGTCGTGGAAATGATACTTAGCGCCGATTGACAGCGGCGCGAAGCCGCTGCCGTCATTCGCGTGGACATACCCATTCCCTTCCACGCGCATCTCGAAGTCCTTGTTGATGCCGTAGCGGAGCAGCAGCGGCGTGGCGAGCGATCGTGAACCAGCATCATGATCGCGTTCGAGGCCTGCCTCGATCTGAAAGATGCCGCGGCCGACGACGGCACTTCCATCAGCGATGCCGGGACGGTCCGGATTAATGAGGTCCGCTTGTGGAACCTGCGTCTGTGCATACGCGGCTGAGCCGGAGAGAAGCAGAAAGACTGCGAGCAATTTCATGGACGCACATTATCCTGCACCACTAAAGCTGCAGGGCATTTCGATTGCACTGATGCGCGTCGTGCGCCTCGCCCAGATCGCCGCGCTCTCGCTCGTCCTCACCTCCGCCGCACTCGCTCAGAACACTCCGATCCTCGTCTACCATGAGGTCGATCCCATCCCTGAGCGCGGATGGGCTGTGCGCAGCGAAGACTTTGCCGATCAGATGCGCTACCTCGCCGTAACCGGATACAACGTCATCCCGATCGCCGACCTGGCGGACTACGTCAACGGGAAGCGCTCCTCACTGCCGCCGAACCCGGTCGTCATCACTTCCGATGACGGCTGGCGCTCCAGCTACACGACCATGTATCCATTACTGAAGCGGCTCGGCTTTCCGTGGTCGCTCTACATCTATCCGAAGATCGTCGGGCAAGGTTCAGACGCGCTGACCTGGCCGCAAATCGAACAGCTTGCCAGCGACGGCGTCGACGTCGAAAGTCACACGCTGTCCCACGCAGACCTTCTCCGCAAATCGCACCCCGAAATGACGGACGCGGACTACGACAAGTTTCTGACGTCGGAACTGGCAGAGAGCCGGCGCATCATCGAGTCGCACGTCGGCCATCCGGTGCGCTTCATCGCCTATCCATATGGCAACTATGACAACACCGTCACCGCCGCGGCCAGGCGCGCCGGCTACGTCGCAGGCCTGGTGAGCTGGATGCGGCCGAACACGCGAACGACGGACCCCATGAAGCTCGGACGGGTGAAGATGGTCAGCAGCATGTCTCTCGACGATTTTCGATCCGCGCTCGGCGCGCCGGCGCTGCAGTGGCACGACCTTTCGCCTGCCAGGAATGGCGTACTTGCGAGCGGCCAACTGACGCTCTCCGCATCGCTTGACGA
>DATART010000465.1:0-4719 GCA_036264035.1 Thermoanaerobaculia bacterium
TCGATGAGGTTCACAACCTGGTAAAAGGCGTCCGGAACCTCATCGATGAGGTTCACAACCTGGTAAAAGGCGTCCGGAACCTCATCGATGAGGTTCACAACCTGGTAAAAAGGGTCCGGAAGCTCATCGAACAGGTTCACAACCTATTAAAAGCGGTTCGGAACCTCATCGAATGGGTTCCACAACTATTAAAAGCGGTTCGGAAGCTCATCGAATAGGTTCACAACCTATTAAAAAGCGTCCCGAAGCTCATCGAATAGGTTCACAACCTATTAAAAAGGGTTCGGAACCTCATCGAATAGGTTCACAACCTGGCAAAAAGCGTCCGGAACCTCATCGAATAGCTCCACAAACCCATTAAAAAGCGTCCGGAACGCGTTGAATCACTCCACAACCCAAAGAAAACGTCCGGGACCTCGACGAATCGCTCCACAAAACCATCAAAAGCCGTCGCGAAGCCTATCGTCGCTTGCTGAACCTTCATCAAAGGAACGTCAAAGCTCGATCCAGCTTGCCGGCAACGAAGAGCAATCGTCCGCGACGTTGAAAAAGGGCTCGCCAAGGCGTCGACCGCCTACTCCAGCGCCGCGTGCGCGAAACTCCCGATCACCGCAGGCTTGATGTGCCAGATGTCGCGGGCGTATTCGGCGATCGTTCGATCGGATGAGAACTTTCCCATCCGCGCGATGTTCAGCAGTGACTTGCGATTCCACTGCGCGCGGTCGAGCCAGGCCTCGTCGACGCGACGCTGCGTTTCAATGTACGGCTCGAGATCGGCGAGGTGCACGTACTCGTCGCGCGCGCTGAGGAGCTTGGCCACGATCGGCCGGAAGAGATCCTTGTCGCCGCGCGAGAAATGGCCGGCGGCAATCGTGTCCACCACCCGGCGGATGCCGCGGTTCGCGCCGAGGTAGTGCTCCGGGCTGTAGCCGGTCGTGAGGAGCGACGTCACCTCCTCGGCGTGCAGGCCGAAGATGAAGATGTTCTCCTCGCCAACTTCGTCGCGGATCTCGATGTTCGCACCGTCGAGCGTCCCGATCGTCAGCGCGCCGTTGAGCGCCAGCTTCATGTTGCCGGTGCCTGACGCTTCCTTCCCCGCCGTCGAAATCTGCTCGCTCAACTCCGCCGCCGGAATGATCGCCTCGGCCAGCGTGACGCGATAGTCCGGCAGGAAAACGACGCGCAGCCAGTCGCGCGTGCGCGGATCGGCATTCACAACCTCGCCAACGGCGTGGATCAATTTGATGATCAGCTTGGCCATGAAATAGCCCGGCGCCGCCTTGCCGGCGAAGTAGAACGTGCGCGGCGCGAGCGGCTGCTTTCCGTCTTCGACGATCTGCCAGTAGCGATCGATCACGTGCAGGATGTTGAGCAATTGCCGCTTGTACTCATGCATCCGTTTGACCTGCACGTCGAACATCGAATTCGGGTCGACGATGATCCCGGTCAGCTCCTTCGTTCGCTGCGCGAGCGCGAGCTTGTTGCGGCTCTTCACCATCTCCAGGCGTTCGAGCAGGCCAGGGTCGTCGACGAACAACTCCAGCCGCCGCAGCTCGTCGAGATTGCGAATCCAGCCGCTGCCGATGGCGCGCGTGATCAGCGACGCCAGCGGGCGATTCGCGTGCAACAGCCAGCGCCGCGGCGTCACACCGTTCGTCTTGTTGTTGAAGCGCTCGGGATAGAGCTTGTGAAACTCGGGCGCGAGCGTCGTCTTCACCAGCTCGGAATGCAACGCGGCGACGCCGTTGATCGAATGGCTGCCTGCCATGGCCAGATTGCCCATCCGGACGTTGCGGCGATCGCCGTCGTCGAACAGCGAGACGCGTTGCTGCATCGCGAAGTCGCCTGGAAACTTTCTCTCGACCTCGGCCAATAGTCTCCGATTGATCTCCTGCATGATCTGCAGATGGCGCGGCAGCAGCCGTTCCAGCAGATCGAACGGCCATTTCTCCAGCGCCTCCGGCAACAGCGTGTGATTCGTGTAGCCGCATGTCGCCACCGTCGTCGCCCACGCCAGCTCCCACGGCTGGCCATAATCGTCAATAAAGAGGCGCATCAGCTCGACGACCGTGAGGGCAGGATGCGTGTCGTTCATCTGGATCGCGACTTTTTCCGCGAAGTCATCGAACGAATCGTGCGTTTCCAGATATCGCTTGACGATGTCGCGCACCGAGCACGCCACGAGGAAGTACTCCTGCAGCAATCGCAACTCGCGCCCGCGATCGACCGAATCCGAGGGATAGAGGATCTTCGAAATGGCTTCGGTGTTGATCTTGTGCTGCACCGCGGCGATGTAGTCGCCGGAGTTGAAGATGCCGATGTCGAATTCGTCCGACGAGCGCGCCGTGAAAAGCCGCAGCACGTTCACGGTCTCGCCGCCGTAGCCGGCGATCGCCATGTCGTACGGCACGCCAACGATCACCTTGAAATCGACCCACGACGGTTTGTAGACGCCGCCCAACGTCGTGTGCGCGATGGCGCCATAGACCGGAACGACGATCGCCTCATCCGGCCGTTCGATCATCCACGGCGAGCCGCCTTCGTCGAGCCAGTGATCCGGCTTTTCGTGCTGATAGCCATTCACGAACGTCTGCCGGAAAAGGCCGAACTCGTAGTTGATGCCGTAGCCGAAGCCGGGCATGTTCTGCGACGCGAGCGAGTCGAGGAAACAGGCGGCCAGGCGTCCGAGACCGCCATTGCCGAGGGCGGCATCGTGTTCGAGAGTCTCGAGCTCTTCGAGATCGACGCCGAGCTCCGCGATAATCGCCTTCGCCTCGTCGTACAGCTCCAGGTTCGCCAGGTTGTTACCGAGGGCGCGGCCCATGAGGAACTCCATCGAGAGGTAGTAGAGCCGCTTGGAATCCTGATCGCGATACCGCCGCTCGGTCTCGCGCATGGCATCGAGCATCGGACGGCGGACGGCGATCGAGAACGCATGCAGCCGCTCGCGCATCGACGCCTCTTCCCATACCCGTCCGCGAGCGATTCGAAGAAACGCTTCGATCCCCTCGCGCAGATGCACGAAGCGGCGCGATGTATTGCTGTCGGATGCCGAGGAAACAGGACGCATTGCGGGGATTCTATCGTCGCGCGATCACCGCAATCGACACGTCATCCTCCGGCGCGCGGCCGCCGGTGAAGAGGTTCCATTCGCCGACGAGCGTCTCGATGAATGCCGATGCCGACGCGGAGGGATTCCAGCCGGCGATTACTTCGACGTAGGCGTCTCCGAATTCTTTCTCGTTGCCGTTGCGCGCCTCGGTCAGTCCATCGGAGTGGAACAGCAGACGCTCGCCGTGGTCGAGCGAGCCGGATAACTCCTGCCACTTCATCAACGGCTTCACGCCGAGCGGATACGAGCCGGCGCCGATGCGGTCGATGACCTTGCCGCCGGCGATCTTTACGATCTGCGGATGGCCGGCCACCGTGGCGATGAACGTGCCGTCGCGCTCGAGAAGGAAGTAGCAGCAGGAGAAAAACGAGCGCGGCCCGCCGGTGCGACAGAGGATGCGGTTCAGTGAGCTGATGATCGCGCCGGGCGATGGATCGACGTCGAGCTGCGTCCGCCACGCCGCGTGCGCGACCGCCATCACCAGTCCCGCCGCCATTCCGTGACCGGATGCGTCGCCGAAGAGCACGGCCAGGCGGCCGTCAGGGAGCGGGACAAAGTCGTAGATGTCGCCGCCGACGGTGTTGGCGATGCGGTTGTACGACGCGATCTCGTACTCCGGCGTCTGCGGCGGCGACTTCGGAATCAAATCGGCTTGCAGGTCGCGGGCAAGCTCGAGCTCGTCGCGGAACTTGATCTTGTCGATCAGTTCCATCGCCAGCAGCACGACCACGATCATGAACATCGCCGTCAGTTGCAGCGCGGGCCAGAACTGCGAGTTGTGAAGACGGTTGTCGGAAAGCAGCGAGCCGAGGGAGATGAAAAAGCCGGCGAATCCGATCAGGAAGAATAGACGGCGGTGCGGCGCAAGGCGGCGCGCCAGGCCGAGGAGCAGCGCACTTTGCGTGCGGACGACACGGCGCAGACGGCGCGGATCGTTGTCGATCTTCGACTGGTAGTCGGCGATCAGCATCTTCCGCGTCTCCGGCCACTCGAGCGCGTAAAGGTTCGTCACGTCCTTCGTTTTGAGCGAAGAAATCGTGTCTTTCCCGAGCTCGACCCAGTCGTGCAGTTCGGCCACAGGTCGATTGTACGGAGAAGTGGCGGTGGGGTTCCGGCGCGGTAAACTGCCGCGATGCGTCGATCGGTGCGGTGCCTGGTGCCAGCGCTGCTCGTTTCGCTCGGCCTGAGCGCGCAGGAACTTCCGTTCCGCCACTTCACGCCCAACGATCAGGTCAATCCGCTCTCCTCAGCCAGCGTCCAGAAGGTGACGCAGGATCACCTCGGCTACCTCTGGTTCGCGTTCTATGCGTCGGGCCTGACGCGCTACGACGGCCATTCGATGGAGCAGTACGGCATCGAGGACGGCCTGCGCGATCTGACTTTGCGCGAGGTGGCCGAGGATGGGACGCATCATCTGTGGGCGGGGTCGGAATCGGGACTGGTGGTCTCTGAAAAGCCGCTCGATGCGTACGAGCCGGGCAAGCGCGTGAAGTTCGTCAACGTCATTGGCGGAGAACGCCTGCCGCAGATGCGCGTGCGGCGAAACTGCCTCGTCACCGGCATGGATGGCTGGATTTGGGCGGGTGTGCAGGACGTGCTCGTCCGCT
>DATART010000012.1:0-15378 GCA_036264035.1 Thermoanaerobaculia bacterium
GAGAGCCGTCGGTTCCGCGAAGGTAGACGCCGAAGATCGCGCCGCCCGCTTCGCCCGACTCCGAAAAAATGATCGTTTTGCCGTCGTTGGAAAGATCGCGCACGACGGAGTAGTCGAACCAGGAGAGATCGATCGGCTGCCCGTTTCCGCGGATGCCGACGATGCCGGCGCGGACGATCTCGCGCGACACCAGAGCACGGCCATCCGGCGCGACGTCATGCAGCCAGAGCGGGCCAGCGCTGGCTGCGACAAGACGCTGCCTCCCGCTCAACGTCACCGCCGCGACCGCGCGCGCGTTGCTGCCCTCCTCGGATGAGAAGACGATTTCCTTACCGTCCGGCGACCACGACAGTCCCTCCACGCTCTGCGACTCCTTCGTCAGCGCGCGATGCGTTTTTCCGGAAGGCGTAACCAGGACGACGGAACCGCGGTCGTCGTTGAGGAAGGGATGATCGAGCAACGCGATCGCATCGCCGGACGGACTGAATCGCGGATGCGCAATCCAGCCGACGGAGTCGTAGACGACGTTTCCGATCGGAAACTCGAGCCGGCAACGTCCCGCAACGGTGCGGACGACAGCGAGCCGTCCGTCCGGCGACCAGTCAGCGAATTCGACGTCATCGAGGATCGGCCGCGGCGCGCCTCCGGCGATCGGGACCTGGGCCAGCGTTCCGCTCTCGCGCAGATATCCGATGGCGTGACGATGAAGCGAGATCGCCAGCTGGCCGCTGCGTGACACCGCGAGCAGGTCGGTGTCGTCGCCGAGTTGCAGGTCGCGCGATTCAGGCGAGTCGGCGCGGACGGAGAAGATCGCCATCGGCTTGCCGCTCCACCGCGCGCCATAAAACACGGTCTCACCATCGGGCGAGAACCGCGCGTTGAAGATCGTGCCGCTGCGGAAGGTGAGCCGTGTGTACGCCGCCGGCGGCTGCGTCCCGCGATGTTTGCCGAGGACGTATGCCAGACCGCCGGCGGCGAGTACAGCAAGCGCAATCGCAAACGGCTTGACGAAGTCGCGCGACTTGAAGTGCCAGTTCGGCCCGAACGAAATCGCTTGACTCGTGAGGCCGGAGAGCGATCCCAAATCAAAAGCAAGGTCGCGCGCGGACTGGAAACGCTCGTCAGGATTCTTCTCCAGGCAATGCCGCACGACGCGGTCGAGCGCTCCGGGAACGCGGACGTTCAGCTCGAAGAAGTCTGGCGGATCGTCTTTCAAAATCGCATTCAGCGTCTCAATCGGCGACTCGCCGCGGAAGGCCGGAGCGCCGGCCAGCATTTCGTAGAGGATGCAGCCGAAAGCGAAGATGTCGGAGCGATTGTCGCCGCTGCCGCCGCGCACCTGCTCCGGCGCCATGTAGCCGACGGTTCCCATGAGCCGGCCGGGCTCGGTCGGCGTCGCCGGCAGCGTCGGCTCGTGCTCGTGCCCCGGAGTGGCGTTCGGAATGCGCGGACCGGCCAATTTGGCCAGGCCGAAGTCGAGGATCTTCACATGACCGTCGCGGGTGATGAAAAGATTCTCCGGCTTGAGATCGCGATGGACGATGTTGCGCTCGTGCGCCGCCGCCAGTCCGCGGGCGATCTGGGCGGCATAATCCAATGCCTTGCGCGGCGGAACTGCGCTTTGGCGAATGCGCGCGCGCAGCGATTCGCCCTCCAGTAGCTCGGAGACGATGTAGTGCAGTCCCGCTTCGTCGCCGATGTCGTAGATGGCCAGGATGTTGGGATGGTTCAGCATTCCGGCCGCGCGCGCTTCCTGCTCGAAACGGCGCAGCGCGTCAGCATCGGTAGAGAGATTGCGTGTGAGGACTTTGACGGCGACATCGCGCTGCAGACGCGTGTCCTGCGCGCGGTACACCTCGCCCATGCCGCCCGCGCCGATGGCCATGAGAATTTTGTACGGACCGAGCAGCGTGCCCGGGGCAAGCATGGGATCGAATCATGTCACGGTCAGTGGATTACTCGATCAGTGGATTAGTCGATTAGAGGCGGCAGTTTTAAGCTGCGCCGAAGTGGCATCGGTTTTCGATGGTCTCCAGCTGTCTGACCTACGAATCTACTAATCCACCAATCCACGAATCTACTAATCTACTGACCGCAATGAAACCTGACCAGACCATCCGCCTGACGCCCGGCAAGCGCGTCCTCTTCCTCACCAAAGACCCGGAGCTGATCCGCCGGCAGTTGCGCGGCGAGCTCGACCTGCAGATGAAAGACCTCTCCGTCGACGCGCTGCTCGACGACATCAACACCGACGCCATGACGCCGGCCTGGGTCTGCTTCAGCCACAAGCCGGAAGACATCGCCCGCGATGCCTACGCCGGCTTCATCGTCGACGGCAAACGGCTGTTCGAGCACGACGCGCTGATCAACGGCAATTTCGAGGTCATCGTCAGCGGCTACCGCAAGGGCGTGGGCAGCTCGCGCGAGACGGCCACCCAGTGCGAGGTCTGGAGCGGGATCCGTATCGCGGTGGCGGCGTCGTTCGCGCCCATCCACGCCGGCAACAACATCAATCAGGGATTGCTCATGGCGAACCACGCCATGCTGGAGCGGCTGCAGGCCGGGGAAGGCCTCGACATCAGCGAGTTCTGCAAAGGCTACGACGCCATCACGCAGCTGATCATCAAAGAAGGCGGCCTGTTTCCGTTCGCGAAGGCCGTCGAGCGTGGCGAGCTCACGGTGCCGGTCCCGAACACGCCTCCGCGGCCGATGACGATGGGGGAGAAGATCCTTTCACGGCATCTCGTGGGAACAAAGCCCGGCGAACAGGCATACGTCAAACCCGGCGACGCGGTCGTGGTCGAAGTGGACGGCGGATACACGCACGAATTCACGACCGCGCAGGTCCACTACTTCCTCGAGGAGGAGTACGGACCCGACTACACGATCAGGAATCCGCAGAAGTTTGCGGTCTTCGAGGATCACCTGATCTACGCCGACGACGTCGCACGCATGCGGCCGTTCATGGACAAGATCCAGACGCTGCGCGATCTGCAGCGCGACTTTCAGCAGCATACCGGCTGCCGCGATTTTTCAGCGACGGACAACATCTCGCCGGGGATCTGCCACGAAGTTGCGCGCGAGTTCATCATCGATCCGGGCGATTTCATTCAGGCCACCGACAGCCACACGTGCATGGGCGGCGTGAACAATGCGCTGGCCTGGGGCGTCGGAGCCACCGAATACGCGAACCTCGTGCACTCCGGCTTCACGCAGGTGGAGGTGTCGGAGTCGATCCGTTTCGAGCTGACCGGCACGCTGCGCGAAAACGTCACGGCCAAGGACGTGATGCTCTACATCCTGCTGCATTACGCCAAACCGCAGCTGACGCTCGACCGGATCATGGAGTTCACCGGCCCCGGCCTGCGCTCGCTGTCGATGGACGAACGCGCGACGCTTGCGAACATGGCCACCGAGTGCGCGGCGCGCACGGCCATCATCGAGGCGGATGAGAAGACGTTCGCATGGATCGCAGCGATGCGTCCGGATGCCGATATCGAATCGCTCAAAGCCCGCGCTGTCTCACCCGATCCCGGCGCCGAATACGCCGGCGGCGTCCACACCATCGACCTCGGCGCGATCCAGCCGATGGTGGCCCATCCCGGCGATCCCGACCGCGGCATTCCGTCCGACCCGACGAATGGAGCATTCGTTCAGGAGTTCGAAAACACGAAGATCGACATCGCCTACGCGGGCTCCTGCACCGCCGGCAAGATCGACGACTTTCTCTTCTACCACCAGGTTGCGAAAGAAGCGGTCGATGCCGGCCTGAAGGTCGCGGATGGGGTGAAGTTCTACATCCAATTTGGTTCGCACGCCGTCGAGACATTCGCGCGGGACAACGGCTTGCTCGATACATTCGAACGCGCCGGCGCCGTCGTCCTCAATCCCGGCTGCGGCGCCTGCATCGGCTGCGGGCCCGGCGTCTCCGAAGACTCCGAACAGGTCACGATCAGCGCCATCAATCGCAATTACAAGGGCCGCAGCGGCCCCGGCAAACTCTGGCTCGCATCCCCCCTCACCGTCGCTGCCTCGGCGTTCACCGGCCACGTCACCGCGTACACGCCGGGGATGTTCGCGAAGCAGCTCGTCGAAGCGTAGTCACCAGATTGTCGCCACAACACCGCTGCGCTGAATCCGCTCGTCCTTTGTGACGAGCGGAACGCCGTGCGTGAGGGCGGTGGCGGCGATGAGGCAGTCGATTGGATCGCGAAGTACGTTGTGAAGTTCTGCCGCCAAAAAGGAGATTTCGAGCGTTACTGGCAACGGTGTGAGACTGTAAGTCTCGGTTACGACGCGAAGCCACTCGCCTGGTCCGGGAGCCACATTGATGCGGCTGCGGGCGGACAGAGTGCCGACTTCCCATGCCGTGATGACGGAAAAGGCGACGGAATCAGCATCCACGAGTGCTCGCCTCGCATTTTGGGAGAGTTGGTCGCGGTTATTATTCGTCCACCAGACAAGGACGTGCGTGTCGATGACGATCATTTGAGCGCGTCGTACTCGACGTCATCGATGGGCGAAACGATATCGCCGAGAATTTTTATCGAACCATGGAGGCGCTCCAGCGAGCGCTCGCGCTCTGCGCCCGCGGCACTCATCCACTCGCCTTTGTAAAGTACGCGTTTGTTCGAAGTCGGTCCTGGATCGGCGGGCTCACAAATGACGGGGCTGACGATGTCACCTTCATAGAGGATGCTGCCGGCCATCGGGCCATTGTCTGACACCACCCGCACCAGCTTCGCGACCGGCTTCCCGTCGCGAGTCAACGTGATCTCGCCGCCGTTTTGCGACAGATCCTCTACCAGTGCGGGCCCGAGTTGCGCGACGTCGATCTGAATGGTCATGACGTCATCGTAGAACTGCTTCTGCACATCTTCAACTTCCCGCGGCCCGCCGCTGCGGTGGCCGCAACACCTCGGCGAGATCATTCGCGAACTTATGGGAGTCTTGGCTGTCGAGCGAGGCGGAGGTGACGCGGATCGCCGGGGGTGTCTTGATCCGATAGCGCTCTCCGGCGGCGACGGCCCATCCGCGCTGGAAGAGCGACTGAATCACGGCGCTCTCCTCGGGGAGAGGAATCCAGACATTCAATCCCGAGGTGCCGTGTGCGTCGATGTCGTAAGTTTGCAGCGCGTCGAGAAGCGCCGCGCGGCGTTGCATGTACATCCGTTCGGCGCGGGCGAGTTGTTTGTGCACGTTCTTGTCGCGCCACAACGCAACCACGAGGCGTTGCAGGATGTGGCTGACCCATCGGATGCCGAGCGTCTGGCGGCCTTCGACACGCGCGATCGTTCGAGCGTCACCGGCCATGATGGCGACGCGAAGATCGGGGCCGAGCGATTTCGAGACGGAGCGGACGACCGCCCATCGTTCGCGTGCGCTGTCGGCGAGCGTCACGTAGGGCGCACCGGCGACCGGTCCGGCATGATCGTCTTCGATGATGAAGAGATCGGTGCGCTGCTTGAGAATCGCGCGCAGCTGACGTCCGCGCCGCTCGGTGAACGCCGCACCGGTGGGATTTTGCGCGCGCGGCGTGACGATGATGGCCGCCGCCGTCGGAGCTTGCTGAAGCGCGACCGGAATGAGTCCCTCGTCGTCGACCTGCACGGGAACCGGCACCAGCGCCAGTGCGTGGAGAAGGTCGGCCACGCCGGTGAAGCAGGGATCTTCGACGAGGACGCGATCGCCTGGGCGGAGTTGCTCACGCAACACGCGTTCGATGCCATCCAGCGCGCCACTGACGACGGCGATGGAACCGGGCGGCACGCCGTCCGACGCGAACTGTTTGCGCGCCAGCGGGACCAGATCCGGATCGTTCAGCTCATCGCGGTAGAGACGGGGACCGCCGTCCAGCTTGCGGAAAAACGGAGTCAGGTTCGGCAGCAGATCCGCCGCGGGATTGCCGGAAGCAAGATCGCGAACGTGCGGCGGAAGCGTCACCGGAACCGGCGGCGAAGCAGGGGAGGCGGGACGGATGATCGTGCCGCGGCGTCCCTCGGCGAAGGCGATGCCGCGCTCCTGCAGGATGCGATAGGCGGCGGAGACCGTGGCTGGGCTGACGCCGAGGTGCTGTGCGAGGTCGCGGACAGGAGGGAGGCGATCGCCACCCGCAATCCTCCCCGACGCCGCGGCGGCCTCCGCACTCCTTGCGATCTTGACGGCGGTGGTGCCGGTAATGTACTTTTGTACTACCATATGAGCGATATTGTACTAGAACAAAGTGCCTCACTGCAATCGCCGCGGACGACCGTCAAACGCCTCGCCAGGCGCGCGGACTACGATCGCAACACAATCAACGCCATCATCGACGAGGCGCTGATCTGCCATGTCGGCTTCGCCGTCGACGGCGCGCCGGTGGTCATCCCCACCATCCACACCCGCGTCGGCGACACGCTTTACTTTCATGGCTCCGGCGCCAGCCGCATGCTCCGCTCGCTGCGCGACGGCGTCGACGCGTGTGTGACCGTCACGATTCTCGACGGCTTGGTCATGGCGCGCTCCGCCTTCCACCACTCCATGAACTACCGCTCCGTCGTCGTCCTTGGCAAAGGCCGCGAGGTTGTCGACCGCGAGGAGAAGCTGCGCGTGCTCGACGCGCTCGTCGAACATGTCTGCGCCGGCCGCTCGCGCGACGTCCGTCCGCCGAATGAATCGGAACTGCGTCAGACGCTCGTCCTCGCAATTCCGCTGGCCGAAGCCAGCGCGAAAATTCGCACGGGTCCGCCGATCGATGATGACGACGACTACGAGCTGCCGATCTGGGCGGGCGTCATTCCGCTCTCACTCGCGGCGTCAGTGCCGATCGATGATGCGCGGCTCATGGCGGACGTGGCTGCCCCCGAGTACGCCACGCGCTACAAGCGCTGATTACTCAGTCGACCACGGCGGCACCACGCCGTTCATGCGCGCGTAGGCGACCGATTGGCCGAGGTGCTCGTGCAGATGATTGAGCGCCATCATGAAGGCCGCGCGTTGGGTGCTGTCGTTCCCGAACATCCGGATGGGCTTTTCAAGCTCGGCGTCGGTCGTGCCGAGGATCGAATCGCGAAGGTAGTCGAATGACCGTCGCAGCTCCTCGATCACGCGCGTTTTGTCGGTGATGCGTTCGAACGAGCGTGTATCTACGGCCTTGTCGCCGACGAAGCTCACCAGCGTGTAGTTGCCGCCGACGATGTGCATGTAGACCTCGCTGACGGAGCGGACGCCACGCATCGGACGCCATGAGTACTTCTCGGCCGGCACCGCCATCGCGAGGGAAAGAATCTTCTTCTGCATGTCATCGAGGTCGTGAAGCAGCTCGGCGCGGACGCCCGTTCTCGGAACGGCGAGCGACGCCGACTGTCGCATCTCGCGCGGCTGCCGCACTGCCGCTGTGAGCGGTGTGACGGCGATGGCGACAACTGCAGCGATTGGGGCAAAGCGCATAGGGATTTCTAGGTTACTCCCGTCGGATATCGGCCAGCAACGAATGATCGGGCGCGAATATTATCGCGCGGGACGACGAGCTCCTGCCCTTTGTCGTCTGTCGCGGTGACACCGGTCCCTGTCGGATGCGGCTGGAGCGGCGCGGCACACTTCCATCTCAGCGTCGCCTTGCCACGTAGATCGCGCTGTCGTTTGTCTTGTTGTCCGTAACCGAGCTGTAAAAAATCACATCGCCGAATGTCTGGCAATCGAGGTTGCCGGCCGGCGGTATGGCTGTCGTAGCGCCGATGAACTCCTGCAACGTCACCTGTTCAAAATAGTTCGCCGGATAGTCCTTCAGGATCGGGTTTCCAATTTGCTGGCCGGCCGAATCGTAGAGGTAGCATCCCACGTGTGCGGTGCTTGACAGCGATCGCGAGCCGATGTTCGTCCGATAATTAACGGTGTCGGTCGGAATGACCAGGCGGAAACGCCCGCCGTCTCGGATGGCCTCTCTCACTGAGATCATCGGCTCGATGAAGCCATTCGTCCCATTGCCGGTGTCGTTATAGACATGCGCTGTGACTAACGGCGACCAGGTCGCGGAAAAGACATCGACGCTGCCAAGGCCAGTCACACCCATGGCCGAGAGGATGTCCGTGGAGTTGGTTGCGTGAGGCGCAATGGCCAGGGTCGTGGAGAGGTCGGATGCGCCCGCGGTCTTGGAGGGATGGTAGGTGTAACCGACCTTCATTGGAGAATCGCCCTCGTTCGTCGATTGAAACGTCGTTCGGAACGCGGCTCCGTTGGCACCCTGCACGGAACCGACCGCCGGAATGACCCCGACGAGCACGGAATCGCTCGAGCTGGCGCGCAGCGAAAGCACCGCCAAGGTCCGGACTGAAGCGTCTTGAATCGATCCGCCGGTGAAATTGCCTTGAACGGCAAGGAACGTCTGGTTTCCTACGCTCTGCGCCGCCGCCACCCCGCAGTTCGCATCGCCGAACATGGCCACTCCAATCAGATCACCGGCGTGGACGCTTACTGGCGGCGTGAGCGCAAACGTCATGGCGCCGTCCGTGGTGGCGCTAAACGGGCCGCGTTCGTCGACCAGGTTCAGCGTGCCGGCAGAGAGCTCCCGGAAGAAGCGGATTCTGAACGTCGCCGTGCAGGGTGTGCCGGTCGTCGCCCATTGCACGGCTGCCGTGGTGAGTACGCCGGCGGCATTCGCAGGATTGTTGATGTCGATGAGCGTCCCGGCGACCGAGGAAGGAAACAATGCCTCGGCGATTGGATTTATCTGTCCCACCACCACCTGCTGGGCGTGTAACGCGCTTGCAGTCATGAGAGACAAAACGACGGCGATGCGGACGCTCGATTTCATGAGTCTCTCCTGATGAAGCGGGAAATGCTGTGGAGGGAGGAAGGCTGAAACGAGAGTCTACTCGCGTTGGTGACGTAGCGGCGTCGTCGCGTTGCTGGAGAGTGGTGGTGCGAAAGGGGGGAATCGAACCCCCATGGTCTAATGACCACAGGCTTCTGAGACCTGCGCGTCTACCAATTCCGCCACTTTCGCATTTCGAGCGGGGACCGAGATTCTCGGTTGCGCGTTGTGGAATGTCAATCGGCGAATTGGTATTCCTTGGTTCGGTCGTGCAAAGCGGCTATCCTCACGTGCAGAACACCTTTCGAGAACCTTCCATGCAGCCGACCGAAGCCGCGCCCGCGATGCTGGAGCGCGCCAAACCTACCGCCGTTCCTCCGCCGGAAGACGTCGCGACCGAGATCTGGAACCTTCCGAACTCGCTGACGCTCTTCCGTATCTTCCTCGTTCCCTTCATGGTGGCCGTGCTGTTGACGAAGTACTCGAACTACCTCGGCCTGGCCATCTTCTTCGTCGCGGCGATCACCGATTACTTCGACGGCTACTTCGCACGCAAGTACAACAAGATGACGCGCCTCGGCGCGCTGCTCGATCCGATTGCCGACAAGCTGCTGATGTCGGCGGCGTTCATCTCGCTGGTCGAGTTGGGACTGGCCCGCGCCTGGATGATCGTGATCATCATCGGACGCGAGTTCGCCGTCTCGGGACTGCGCTCCATCGCCGCGCAGCACGGCGTCACCATCGCCGCGTCGCCGCTCGGGAAGACGAAGATGGTGGCGCAGGTGTTCGCGATCGGATTGCTGATCGTCGGCTACGAGCTCGGTGAGTTCCGCTTCATCGGCGAGCTGGCGCTGTGGGTGGTGATGCTCTTCGCGCTCGTCTCCGGCGTCGACTACTTCATCAAGTTCTCGCGCGGCGTTCTGCGGGGTTGATCAGCCCTCGGATTCTTCGAGCGCTTCGAGATTCGTCAGAATCGACTCGATCCGATCGCGGATCTCGCCGCGCTCGCGCTTGAAGCGCTCGTTGTCTTCTTCGAGTGTCGAGGCGCGTTCGGCGGCGTCTCCCTGTTCCTGCAGGCGCGCCGACGCGTCGTCGAGCTGACGGCGGAGCGTGTCGCGCTCCTTGCGCAGTTCCTGGATCGTGGCGATCGCTTTTTCTACGCGGTCGTTGAGGCGGCCGAGGATTTCTTCTTCCTCGGTGCCGGCAAGGGTGAGCTGGTCGTTTTCGCGGGTCTTCTTCACGTTGATCTTCCTCAGAGTAGTTTCACCGGCAGCATGGCCGCCAGGCGCGTTGCGAGCTGGTGATGATGCGAGGCAATCTCGTCCTGCGTAAGCGAGCGATCGAATGCCTGGTACCACATGCCCAGCGTAGTCTTAATGACGTCGTCCGATTCCGCGGGAACGAAGCGGTCGCGCAATCCGACTTCGTGGAGATACGGGACGTCGAACGAGCGAATGGCGTCGACGATGCGCTGGTACTCCAGGTCGCGCCCATGCGTGAGTGCGAGGATCATCGGAACGCCGGGGAAGCGCGCCACCGGCGCCATCGTCCATTCGCTGTTCGATGACGCGATCATCGCTTCGACGTCGATGTCAGCGACGGCAATGTCGCCTTTGATTCCGAACGCGTGCAACACGTCGGCAGAAAGGAATCCGAGGCTTGCGATTGCCCGATCGCCATGCCATGCGATCGCGCGTTTGCCACTGCGAAGCCATTGCTGATCCGAGGCTGCGAACGTGACGTCGACGTGCATCTTCGCCGCGATCTGCTCGACGATGCCTTTGATGTCGAAGAAATCGACCGGCCGTTTGGCATCGCCCCAGAACGTTCCGATCGATCCGTAGAGAACGATCGCGACGCGGTGATGTTCGCGAACTTTGTCGCCCTCACGGTGATACGTCCGCCCGACTTCGAACAGCCCTCCGTCGCGCGTTCCGTACGAGCGATTGAAGACGACAGTGTCGAGCATTCCCGGCAGGAGCGACAGCCGCATCGCCGCAATCGCCTCGGATAACGCATTCGAGATACCGATCGGCTTCTCATCAGAAAGCAGCGCGTTCCACTCCGGGCGGATGAACGAGTAGTTGATGACCTCGGACAAGCCGCAGCCGACCAGGACATTGCGAATTGCATCTTCGGCGACGTCGGTCGCTTCGCGGCGAACGTCACCCGTCGTCACGCGCGGCAGCATCGCGGGGACGTTGTTCAGACCGAAGAAGCGCAGGACTTCTTCGACCAGATCCATCTCTTCAAAGATGTCGCCGCGATAGGTCGGAACCGTGACGAGCAAGCCGTCGTGAACCTGCTCGGCGCCGAAGCCGAGGCGGCGGAAAAGATCGAGGGCGTATCCGATGCCGACGGCGCCGGCCGACGCTTCGTACAGTTTTTCTGCGCGAAGGCGGATCGTTTTCGGTGTCACCTCGGACGCGATGACGTCGATCGGCGATTCGGCAGTACCGCCGCCGCTTTCGACGATCATCCGCGCCGCTTCCGTGATGACCGACATCGTGTCGTTGGGATCGACGCGGCGCTCGAAGCGATACGACGCGTCCGTTTTCAGCCCGAGCCGCCGCGCCGTGCGGCGGATCGTGGAGGGATCGAACAACGCGCATTCGAGCAGCACGTTCTTCGTCGTCGAGGTGATCTCCGACTCGAAGCCGCCGATGATTCCGCCGAGTCCGACAGGACGTTGCGCGTCGGTGATCACCACCGTATCGGAATCGATCCTGCGGTTCTCGCCATCGAGACTCTTCATCGTCTCACCCGGCTTGCCGCGGCGGACGATGATGGTCTGGCCGCCGACGCGATCGAGATCGAACGCATGCAGCGGATGGCCGAGCGCAAGCATCACGTAGTTCGTGATGTCGACGATGTTGTTTATCGGCCGGAGGCCGACTTCTTCCAGGCGCTTCGCGACCAGCGGCGATGACGGCTTGACCGCGATGTTGCGGATGACTAGCGCCGTGTAGCGCGCGCACATCTCCGGCGCTTCGATACGGATCGTCGGCGGTGCAGATGATGTCGCGCTCGCGAATGGAGTCGCCGATGGTTCTTTCGTCGATCTGCCGAGCGCCGCGGCCAACTCGCGCGCCATTCCGATGTGCGACATGGCGTCGACGCGGTTGGTGGTGATCTCGAGATCGAAAACCGTGTCGTCGCCATGCTGCTCCGTCGCCTCGACCGCGTGGCCGATTTCGGTCAGGCGGACGCCGAGCTGGTCATCGCTGAGATCGGAAAGGTCGACGTAATCGTTGAGCCACTGGCGGGAGAACTTCATCGGGGCGGCGATTGTAACCGAGCAGGCAATACGTCAACGGCCGAATGAGAGCCGCGCCAGCAACCCTTCCGCGGCATCGTGCGGATTGCCTCTTTTGTGCAGCACGTCGTCGAGAAGCTGATCGTAATCTTCACGCGTGATCGTCCTTCCGATCAGGCGATCCATGAACTTTTCCTTCAGCATCGTCTCGATGCGGATGCGCACGCGCTCGCGATTGCGGCGATCCAGCTCGCCGGATGTTTGCAGATGCTCGAAATGCTTCGCGATGGCGGCGTCGAGATCCACGGTGCCCTGATTCCTCGACGCGACCGTCTTCACGATCGGCGGAATCCAGTCGCCGTGCTCCTCGACGAGCGACATCATCATCGTGATCTCGGTGACGGTGCGATCGGCGCCGGGACGATCGGCTTTGTTGACGACGAAAACGTCGCCGATCTCCATGATGCCGGCCTTGATGGCCTGGATGTCGTCGCCCATGCCCGGCACGAGCACGACCACGTTCGTTTGCACGGTGCGGATGATCTCGACTTCGTCCTGCCCGACGCCGACGGTCTCGACGAGCACGATGTCGAATCCGGCAGCGTCGAGGAGATCGACGACGTCGTTCGTTGCCCGCGCGAGGCCGCCGAGAAATCCGCGCGTGGCCATGGAGCGGATGAAGACGCCGCGATCGGTGTAGAGGTCGGCCATGCGAATGCGATCGCCGAGGATCGCGCCGCCGGTGAATGGGGACGTCGGATCGACGGCGATGATGCCGACCTTCTTGTCCTGCGCGCGGTAGTACTTCGCCAGCGCAGCCACCAGCGTCGACTTGCCCGCGCCTGGCGAGCCGGTGATGCCCACGATGCGTGCCTTTCCCGTGGCAGGGTAGATGTCGGCCAGCAGTCGCTCGGCGCGGCCGTCATCGCGCTCGACAAGCGACACCGCCTGCGCCAGCGCGCGGTACTTGCCGCTGCGAAGAGCGCCCGCGAGGTCGGTCAACTCGGACATCGCGCGCTACCGGGCGTCCGCGAGCAGGTTGCGCGCGATCACCATCCGCTGGATCTCGCTCGTCCCTTCGCCGATCGTGCAGAGCTTCACATCGCGGTAGTACTTCTCCGCCGGGAAGTCTTTGATGAAGCCGTAGCCGCCGAAAATCTGTACGCCCTTCTCGGTCGCGCGCACGGCAACCTCGGATGCATACAACTTGGCCATGGCCGAGGCCTGCGTCACTCGTTCGCCGGCGTCCTTGATGGTCGCGGCGCGATAGCAGAGCAGACGGGCGGCATCGATCTCCGTCGCCATGTCGGCGAGCATGAACTGGATGGCCTGGAAGTCGGAGATCGACTTGCCGAACGCCTGGCGCTGTTTCGCGTAGCCGCGCGCGGCCTCATATGCACCGCGCGCGATGCCGATCGCGAGCGCGCCGATCGAGATGCGGCCGCCGTCGAGCACTTTCATCGCGTCGATGAAGCCGTAGCCAATCTTGCCGAGGATGTTCGAGGACGGCACGCGGCAGTCTTCCATCACCAGCTCGGCGGTATCGGAGACGCGCATGCCGAGCTTGTTCTCTTTCTTGCCGGGACGAATTCCGGGCCGATCCATCTCGACCGCGAACGCCGTGATGCCGTGCTTTTGATCGGACTTATCGGTGACCACAAGAACGACGGAGATGTTCGCGTAGGTTGCGTTGGTGATGAAGTTCTTCGTTCCGTTCAGGACCCAGTCATCGCCGTCCTGCACGGCGGTGGTGCGCATCCCAGACGCGTCGCTGCCGGAGCCCGGCTCGGTCAATCCCCACGCGGCGATCCATTCGCCGGAGGTCAGCTTCGGCAGCCACTTCTTCTTCTGTTCGTCGTTGCCTGCGAGATAGATGTGACCCGTTCCAAGCGAGTTGTGCGCGGCGACGCTGAGCGCGAAACCGCTGTCGACCACGCCGAGCTCCTCGATCACATTCACATAGTCGACATACGACAATCCCGCACCGCCATACTCCTCGGGAACGGTGACGCCGAGCATGCCGAGGCCGCCGGCGCGCTTGAAAACCTCGGTGGGAAAGTGCTGCGCCTCATCCCACTCCATCAGTTGCGGCTTGATCTCGCTGAGCGCGAACTCGCGCACCATCTCCTGAATCTGTCGCTGCTCGTCCGTAAGACGGAAATCCATTCACACTCCTCGAGATCGTTATCCAGGGGCGCGCAGGCCGCACGCCACACAGGGGGAACGGGATGATAGCAGGGCGGGAGATCGAGAGTGAGTTGAAGGTGTTTGCAGCTATAATTTCACCTATGCGGAATGCGGTTTCGAAGTTCACGGCCGATGAGTTGAACGCTATGCAGGCGAGAACGGGCGTCGATGTTCACGCCCTTCTCGATGGCATACGGCGAACACCGTCTGAACGATTGGAATTCGCCTCGGCGAACGGTCGGAACCTCGCGCGGCTTCGAGCCGCTTCCAAGCGTTTGCTGGAGGTCACGATGACAGTGACGGGAGCACTCGATCCTCTGGCGATTCTCGCGGCGCTACACCGGCGTCAAGTTCGATTCGTAGTGATCGGCGGAGTAGCTGCCTATCTCCTCGGATCGATCCTGCCGCGTGCCAATTTCGATATTTGCTTCGCGGCGGATGACGAGAACGTGCGGCGATTGACGGCCGCCTTGAACGATCTGCATGCTGAACTGCAGACAGCGTCAGGTGCAACGTTTGACTACCAGATGCTGCAGGTCAACGACATTGTCAGTTTTAAAACCGACTCTGGTCTTCTCCACTGCGTGAAGAGTCCTGCCTTTACGCTCGGTTACGACGATTTGGTTGCCTCCGCAGAACACTTTGATATTGCCGGAATGCGTACCGATGTCGCGAGTTTGCCGGATCTCATTCGCATGAAAGAAGCTACTGACCGGCCGAAAGATCGCGTGGCAGCGGAGGCGCTTCGTTCGATCAGGAGACGACGTAGAACCTAAAGCAGCATCTTGTAAACGTCGTTCTTCCGCATCCCGAACTTCTCCGCCACCGCTTTCACCGCGTCGTTGCGGCGCATACCGCCGGCGCGGAGGCGTTCGAACTCGGCGGCGATTTCTTCGGCGGATGCGACGGTGACGGATGCTGTTGCCGCGGCGAAGACGAGTGTGATCTCGCCGTAGATCGATTGACGCGGGCGGAGTTCGTCCAACGCTTCGCTAATCGTGCCGCGGAGGAACTCCTCGTGCAGCTTGGTCATCTCGCGGGCGACGGTGACTTCGACGTCGCCGAGGACGCCGAGCGCGTCTTCGAGCGAATCGATGACGCGTTCGGGCGACTCGTATGCGATCGCGGTGTGGCCGAGCTCTGC
>DATART010000014.1:0-3619 GCA_036264035.1 Thermoanaerobaculia bacterium
CTCCCCCCCCACTCCCCACCCCCCAACCCGGCGTTGTCGGCGGAATCGACATCCCGATCGGCTCCGCGGGCGTCACCGGCATCGAAGGCGATTTCCCGTACACGATTTACATCGATCGCATGAAGACGCTGATCGGGCTGCGCTGGACGCGGCCACACGACATCAGCGGCGTCACCACGACCGTTTCGTTCACGATCGAACGCGACGGAACGATCCGCGATGCGAAAAGCGAAATCCTCAGCGGCAACGGCACGTTCGACCGGGCAGCGTTGCGCGCCGTGCTCGAAGCGTCGCCGCTTCCGCCGCTGCCGTTCGGCTACAACGGCACATTCCTTGGCGTACACCTCACATTCCGATGAAACGAACGACCGCACTACTCGCACTTCTCGTTTTCACTGCTGCGCCGCGGCTTAGCGCGCAGGCGCAGATTCATCCCAACATCGACCCCAGCCAAGCCGTCCAGATCGCTCGCATCGCCATCCCTCGCCCGGAGACGACCCTGCCGCTGGAGGCGATCAACGCGCCGTTCTTCGCGCCGCTCACGCGCGACCTCGCCTACTCGGGCGTTTTCGCCATCGCGCCGATTCCGCCGAACATCCCGGCCGGAACCGATCTTGCCAAAGCGTCGGGCGCGCAGTTCGTCCTCTCGCTCAAGATCACTCAGGAGGAGCAGGACTACATCGTTGACGCGCGTCTGCTCGACTCCACCGGCGCCACGCAGTTCGGGCAGCGGTATCGCGGCGGCGCGGCGGCGTTTCCGCGCATGGCCCACATGCTTGGCAACGATCTGGTGCGCTTCGTCAACGGCAAGCCCGGCATCTTCCTGTCGATGATCGGCTTCGCCTCCAACCGCACCGGCTACTTCGAGATCTGGCTGATGGATTGGGATGGTACGAACCAGCGCCAGATCACGCGGCACAACGCGCTGTCGATTCTTCCGAGCTGGTCGCCCGACAACGATCGGATGGTCTATACGTCTTTCGCGAGAGGGACAAGTGACATGTATGTGATCAGCAGACGCGGCGGCGCGCGCACTCGCGTTGCGACAGGGCTGAATCTCAACACGTCTGCGACGTTCTCACCAATCAGCAACGACATCGCCTTCGTCGGCTCCGTCGCGGGCAATCCCGACATCTACGTCGTCAAGGACGACGGCACGAACCTGCGCCGGCTGACGCACGACTCATCGATCGAGTCGACGCCGGAGTGGAGTCCGAACGGACGGCAGATCTCATTCACGTCCGGCCGCAGCGGCTCGCCGCAGATTTACACGATGGATGCGGAAGGCTCGAACGTGCAGCGCATCTCGTTCGAGGGCGAATGGAACGACGACGCCACCTGGTCGCCGGATGGATCGCAGATCGCCTACACCTCGCGCGTGAACGGACGCTTTCAAATCCGGATCGCCGACCTGGCCACACATCAGAGCCGCATCCTCGCCGGCGAGGGATCGAACGAGCAGCCGGCGTGGTCGCCCGACGGCAAATGGATCGCCTTGCAATCCAACCGCAGCGGCAAGTGGCAAATCTACCGGATGCGCGTCGACGGGACGGACCTGTTGCAACTGACGTTTGATGGAGAAAACAAGGATCCCGATTGGTCGAAGAAAGGTGATTAGGCGCGACACGCGGTTTTTCTCGTCCTGATGCACCTGATCGACTGATCCACTGAGCTATCATCGGAAAAGAGGAACAACTATGAGTAAGTCATTTAAATCGTTCGGCATCACACTGGTTCTCCTTGCAGCCGTGATTCTGCCCGCCTGCCCGAAAAAGCCGCCCAAAGTGGCGCCGACGGTTAGCAACACCGTTCCCGCGAGCACCATCCCCGACGTACCGCTCACCGTCACCACCGCCACGGCGCAGACGGTCACCGAGCCGACCGACTTCGTGAGACCGAGCACCGACACGGTCGCCACCGAAGTGCTGCCGAACGACATCGGCGAGTTGAATCGCGTCGCGCAGTCGCGCGGCTACATCGCCGACGCCTTCTTCGAATACAACGACTCCTCGCTCTCCGCCGACGCGCAGACGGCGTTGACGAACTCCGCGACGTGGCTGAAAAAGAACGGCCAGTACAACCTCCTCATCGAAGGCCACTGCGACGAGCGCGGCACCGAGCAGTACAACCTCGCCCTGGGCGACCGCCGCGCCAACCAGGCCAAGGAGTACCTCGTCACACTCGGCGTCGATGCCGCGCGCATCCGCACCGTAAGCTACGGCGAGGAGCGTCCGTTCGATCCCGGTCACGATGAATCGGCGTGGGCCAAGAACCGCCGCGACCATCTCGTCCTCGTAGGAAGATAAAAATGAAATCCCTTTTCCGGAATGTGGTGCTCGCCGCGGCGGCGCTTTCGAGCGTCGCGTGTGTGACGAGCTCGGACGTCGAGAAGCTGCAGAGCCAGATCTCCGACCTTCAGGAGCAGCTCGCGCAGGTGAAGCGCACCGCGTCGAGCAAAGAAGAAGTGAACAACGTCAACCGCACGATCGCCGAACAGACGCAGACGCTGCTGAAGTCGAACGCCACGCTCGTCGCGAAAGTCGATCAGATCGAGGAAAGGATCCAGACCGCGCAAGGCGGAACGGAGCAGACGAACTACCGGCTCGACCGGATGACGCAGCAGCTGACGCAGACGCAGCATGACGTCGATGAGTTGAAAGCCGCTGCCGCGCGCGCCGCCGCAGCCCCTCCCGCCGCCGCCGCGATGCCGCCGTCGTCGGGCGAAATGACTGTTCAGCCGTCCGCCTCAAATGCCTCTCAGTCATCTGAGGATCCGATGCAGACCTACCAGGCGGCCTATCGCGATTACCAGCAGGGTCACTACGACCTCGCGGTCGCGGGCTTCCGCGACTTCGCGGCGAAGAACCCGAATTCGGAGCTGTCTGGCAACGCGGCGTACTGGATCGGCGAGAGCCTTTATTCGCAGAAGAAATATCGCGAGGCGATTCAGCAGTTTGACAGCGTCGTTACCAAGTACCCGAAGTCGGACAAGGTTGCGGGCGCCCTGCTGAAGAAGGGGTACGCATACATCGCCCTCAACGAAAAATCTCAGGGCATCGTGCAATTGCAGTACGTCGTGCACGAACATCCCACCTCACCGGAGGCAGCGCTGGCGCGGCAGAAACTGAAGTCGCTCGGCGTCGATTCGAAGTAGAATAGGCGGCCCTTTGACCAGATAACGGTCGCACATAACTTTACGTAGGAGCAACATTCATGGCGAACACCCGCTCGGCCGAAAAACAGCAGCGACAGGCCGAAAAAGCAAGTACGCGCAACCGCGCCGGAAAATCGCGCCTCCGCTCGGCGCTCAAGAAGGCCCGCGCGGCCGTCGACACCGGCAGCGCCGACGCCAGCGTCCTCTCCACCGGCTTCTCTGAGATCGACAAAGCCGCCAAGCGCGGCGTGATCAAAGGCAACACCGCCGACCGCTACAAATCGCGACTCGCGGCGGCCTCGAAGCGCGCTGCTGCAAAGTAAGCGGCGCACAGACAAGAGTGTCTGCGCCCAGACGTGTCCAAATTAGCAGAATGCCGTCGCCGGAGGCGACTCGTACGGTAGCCGGTGGTCCGAGCGAAGCGAGCGACCACCGGAAAAATCGGAGCGCAGACATTTCTCGACC
>DATART010000061.1:0-9449 GCA_036264035.1 Thermoanaerobaculia bacterium
CAGGTAACCCCAGCGGCTGCATCGGTTGCGGATTGTCGACAGCGGGATGCTCAGTCACGCGAGCAGCATCGTAGCAAGAATGGTGTCAGCGCTTCCGAGGTAGCCTCGGCGGCGTCATGAAGTGGACACCACATGGGCGGCGACGCCTCCGTCGTCGCGACTTTACAGAAGCAATGTGCCGAGAGGTGATTCGCAGTCCGATCGAGGTGGAACAGCAGGAGAACGGCTACTTCCGTTTCTGGGGCTACGTCGAATCCGAAGGAAAGTATCTGCGAGTCGTCACGTTAGAAGATCGTGAGACCATTGAAACTGCACACTGGGATCGGAATTACAAAAAGAGGCGGCGATGAATATCACCTACGACAAACAGTCAGACGCCTTAGCGATTGACTTTCGCGATGCCGAGTACGATCAGTCCGAAGAAATCTTCGATGGCTTCGTGATCGACTTCGACAAGTCGGGTCGGCCGATGGGTATCGAGATTTATTACGACGCGTCGAAGTTCGTGGACATCGATCGCCTGATGACGATGGTGCCTGAGCAGCTTGCTTCTGAGATCGACGAGCCACTCGTCCACGCTGGACGCCAGCGCTAGTTCGACTACTCGCCGAGGCTAGCGCCGCGTGAATCGCTTCAGCGTCGCGCGCGCCTCGGGGATGCCGAGGGCGATGGCGGCGGCGAAATAGGCAACGCCGAATGCTCCGGAAACCAAGATCGCTTCGCTGATGTGACGGAACGGGAGGTGCGGCGTGATCAGCGGCGCGAGGTAGAGGTGACAGGCGAGACCGGCCACCGCGGCGACCAATCCCGAAATCCAGAGGCGTCCGAGGAATGACGGCGCGAGCTTCACGCTGCCGATGCGGCGCGCCAGCGCGCGGCGGAGCAGGGCGAACTCAATCCACCCTGCCATTCCTGCAGACGCCGTCAATCCGATGACGCCGAGCAGCTTCGATCCTTCCGGCAGATTCGGCAGCGGCATGTGCAGCAGCGTGATCAGATCGATGATGTACGGCCGCAGCGGAAAGGCGAAGAGAAGGCCGAGGATGGCCGTCAGCGTCACGCGCACCATCGCGAAACGAAGCGGCGTTTTCGGATCTCGCAACGCATAGAAGGCGGAAGAATAGAGCCTGCCAAGCGTCACCGCGAGCAGACCGAAGGTCGAACCGATCAGGATGTACCAGACATAGAGAGTGTCGTCGTTGCGGAACTGGCCGGATTGGTAGAGCGCCGCGACGAGCACGCGTCCGATGAAAATGAACGCGGTCACCGTCGGCACGACGAAGAAGGCGATCTGGCGCAGTCCGCGCTCGAGCCGTTTCCGCAGCGCGAGATTGATCTCGTCCGCGGTGCCGAGCGCTCCCGACATCTGCGGCAATTCGGCGGCGGCGACGGACATCCCGAAAAGGCTGATCGGCAGGAAGTAGATCGTCTGCGCGTATGACAAACCGGCCACCGCCGCGGTACCGAGCCAGCTGGCGATGATCTGATCGACGTAACCGCTCAGTTGCACGACGCCGCGGCTCACGACGACCGGCCCGAAGCTGCGGATGACGGTGCGAACGTGCGGCAAGGACGTCTGCAGCGACAGCCTGATTCGCGGCGCGTATTTGAGAACGAACGGAATCTGGATCCCGAACTGCAGCGCGCTTCCGACCACCGTTCCCCACGCCAGTGCGATCACCAGGCCGCTCTGCGTCGTCCTGCTGCCGAAGAAAACCAGCGTCGCGATCATGGCCGCGTTCCAGACCACCGGCGCGACATACGACACGAAGAATTTGTGGTGGCTGTTCAGAACGCCGAGGCACCAGGCGGAGAAGACGAGCAGGCCGGTGGCGGGAAAAAGGATCTGCACGATTCGTATCGTCAGCAGCCGGACGTCGCCCTGAAAGCCGGGCGCGATGAGATCGATGATCCACGGCGTGATGAAAACGCAGATCGTGACGATCGCCATGACGACGACGCCGAGGAGCGAGAGGATCACGCCGGCGACGCGCCCCGCCATCTCGTCGTCATCCTCAGCGATCAATCGCGCGTAGACCGGGATGAACGAAGCGGAGAGGACCCCTTCGCCGAAGAGGTTCTGCAGGAAGTTCGGGATCTTGAGTCCGGCGTTGTACGCGCCCGCCGCCGGCGAGTTGCCGAGGTAGTGCGCGAAAACGCGGACGCGAACCAGGCCGGCGATGCGGCTGAGCAGGATTCCGGCAGCGACGAGTACGGCAAAGCCGGCGGCGCGCGGCTTCGGTTTCGCGGGAGCGTCGGGTGGCGTCGGTTCGACAGTCATCGATTACGGGCGCGAAGCCTACTGCGGAATTCGCGCCGAAACGGCGCGGTACGATACGTGACCGTGCAGAATCATGGCGTTATACGGATCGCGGGCGCCGGACCGTCCGGACTGGCGGCGGCCATCATCCTCGCCCGCGCCGGCCGCGAGGTCGAGGTTCACGAGGCCAGGGGCGACGTTGGAACGCGTTTCATCGGCGACCTCCAGATCATCGAAGGCGCCTCCGAATCCGAGCCTGTCCCCGACTTCCTCGACCGCCTCGGCATCGAGCGCAATTTCTACTTCCGCGCCGCCGACTGGGCCACGTTCTACGACCACAGAAACGCCGCGCGCGTGATCCGCAGCAAGGAACCGTACGGCTGGTTTATCCATCGCGGCGCCGAGGACGGAACGCTCGACCGCGGACTGCTGGCGCAGGCACAGCGAGCCGGCGCGAAGGTGATTTTCAATAGCAGACTGGCGCCCGACCAGGCGGATATCGTCGCGACCGGGCCTGCATCGCCGGATGGATTAGCGAAGGAGATGACGTGGCGGGTAGGGAGTGGGGCGGGGGGCGTGGGGGGTGGGAGAAAAACCGCCGCCGCCGATGACGCGACAATCTCCCACCCCCCGGAAACCATCGACGTCTACTTCAACCACAAACTCTCCCCCGGCGGCTATTCGTATCTTTTCATCCTCGATGGGGTGGCCACCTTCGGCTGCGCGATCGTGGCCGATTTCAAGCAGATCGATTCGTATTTCGATCACTCGCTGGCCGCGGCGCAGCGGCTGCATCATTTCGATGTGCCGGCCGATGCGCGCACGGGCTACTCGTACATGAACTTCCATCTCAAGCATGCTGCGACGTCGAACGGCGCGCGTTTCGTCGGCGAGGCCGCAGGATTTCAGGACTACCTCTTCGGGCTCGGCATCCGCTACGCGCTGACCAGCGGCTCGCTCGCGGCGCGCAGCATCCTCGAAGAACGCGATTACGACGAGCTGTGGAAGAGCGAGTTGGGGGCGAAACAGCAGACCAGTCTCGTCAATCGATTTCTCTACGAAACCGGCGGCAATTTCGGATTGTCGATGTTCGTCCGCCAGGCGGCGCGCGCGAAGGACTTTCATCATTATCTGAGTGGCTGGCATCGGACGACGTGGTGGAAGTCGCTGTTGTCGCCGGTGGTGCGGCGCGTCTGGAAACACGAGGGCCGCTGCCAGCACAAGCCAGGACCGCACTGGTGCCGCTCGCGCGATACCGAAATGAAAGTCCCGCCGCTGGGACCGGTCGAGGTGCGATGACGTCCGACGCTCTGCCGATGCCGGTGTCGCCGACGGTGGATGAGGCGTATGCCTTCTGCCGCGACATCGCCCATCGCTACGGCGCGAACTTCTCGGTCGGATTCCGATTTCTGCCGCGCGTGAAACGGCGCGCCGTTTACGCCGCGTACGCGTGGTGCCGATGGGCCGACGACATCGCGGATGAACCGAGCGACTCGCGGCAATCGGTGCTCGATCGTCTCGAATCGTGGCAGCGCGAGTTGGATGCGACCTACGCCGGCAATCCATCGCATCCGATCACTCTAGCCCTCGCCGATGCGTTGCAGCATTTCGCAATTCCGAAGAGCGCATTCGTGGCGTTGATCGATGGATGCCGTCAGGACATGTCCACGACTCGCTACGAGACGTTCGCCGAGCTCCTCGGCTACTGCGAGTTGGTGGCGTCGTCGATCTCCGACATCTCGCTCGCCATCTACGGCTATCGCACTCCCGCGGCGATCGGCTATGGCCGCAATCTCGCCACCGCGCTGCAGTTGACGAACGTCACGCGCGACGTCGGCGACGATCTCGGTCGCGATCGCGTATATCTGCCGCAGGAGGAGTTGCGGCGATTCGGCGTCAGCGAACGCGATCTCTTCGACCGCCGCGAATCGGATGCGATGAGGAAGCTGATCGAGTTCCAGATCGAGCGGGCCATGACGTACTTCAACGCTGCCGAGCCGCTCATCGGCGAGCTGTCGTTCGACGCGCGCTTCCCCACGCTGTTGATGGGCGGCGTCTATGCGACCGTGCTGAAGAGACTTCGCCGCGATCCACTGATCGTCCTTCGGAAGCGGCTGTCGCTGAGTCGTGTTCAAAAACTCATGGTCGTGGCGCGGCGGATCGTCCGCCCTCACTTCGCGTGAAACGTGCGACGATCGGGCTTCGTCCCAGGAACGACATGGCGCGCGCCTTCACAGCGATTCTCCTGCTTCTGGCTGCGGCCGCCGAGGCCGCGGACGCGCCGAGCGTGAGCGTGCTCGTACCAATCGTCGGCAGCGTCGTCGGCATGAACAACGTCCGCTGGAAAACGGACGTCGATCTCTTCAACGATTCACGTTCCGAGGCGAACGTGATGCTGTCGCTGCCGACCGCACCCGATCAGCCGTTCATCTTCGTCACGATCGCTCCCGGTTCCGCGCAGCATTTCAGCGACATCGTGGCGTCGACGTTCGGGATGAGTGAAGTGCTGTCGCCGCTGAAGATCACCACGATCGAAAGCAGCCGCTCGGTACGTGTGGCTGCGAATGTCTACGGCATCCACGACGCCGAAATCACGCCTCGCGAACCGATCGCCATCACCTACAGCGCGACGTACTTTCCACCACTGCGCGCGCTCAGCGGCCTCTCCTTCAGCGACACCTTCCGCACCAACATCGGCCTCGCCAACCTCGGCGACCACGAGGCGATCTTCACGCTCGCAGTGCAACGCGTGCCCGGCCGCAACGTTGCCGTAACCCGCTACCGCGTTTCGCCGAATGCGCTCGTCCACACCTCGGTGCAATCGCTCTTTCCGATGATCACGAAGGGCGACGACTTCACGCTGCTCGTCGAAACGAGCGCACCCGAGACGTACATCTACGCGTCCGTGGTCGACAACGAAACGAACCAGACGCACTTCATCCAGCCGTAGATCAGCACCGCGCAAGCGCAGCAAGCGCCGCAACGAGTGACACTGTCATCCAGAGTCGCCGAAGCTGCGTAGCGCGAAGCGCGGAGCAGCGCAGGACGACGAAGGATCCCCGGCTGCTAACCAGGGCGGGCGGTGGTGGGTGCCGCCCCGTGCGTTCGAAAAGGCCCCCGCCCTTCCGGGTTATCAGCCGGGGATTCTTCGCCGTCCTCCGCTGCTTCGGCTTCGCCTCCGCGGCTACGGCGGCTCAGAATGACAGCGCCCGCGGCCTCGACAGGTACGCTATTCTTCGCCGTCATGGACGAGCCGGAGTACCTGATCTGCCTCGAATGCGAGACGCCGACGTATCTGTTCGAATTCGGACCGAACGGGAAGCTGGCCTCCATCATCTGCAACACCTGTGGCAATGACAATCCCTCGGAATTCATGACCGAGAACGAATTGGAAGAGCAGTCCGGTCCATGAAGACCCCCGTCATCATCGGCATCGCGGGCGGCACCGGGTCGGGCAAGACGACGGTCGCGCGCGCCATTTACGACCGCGTCGGCAAAGATCGGATCGAGTGGATCTCGCACGACTCCTACTACCGCAACTTCGACGGCTACTCGCCGGAGCAGCGGCATCAGATCAACTTCGATCATCCCGATTCGCTCGAAACCGAACTGCTCGTTCGGCATCTCGATGTGCTCGCGAAAGGATCGTCGGTCGAAGTGCCGGTCTATGAATTCGCCACACACTCGCGCAACCTCGAGAAGACGCAGCGGGTCGAGCCGCGCAAGGTCGTCATCGTCGAAGGCATCCTCGTCCTCGCCGAGCCGGAGCTTCGCAAGCGGATCGACATCAAGCTCTTCGTCGACACTCCGCCGGACATCCGCTTCCTTCGCCGCCTCACGCGCGACATCGAATCGCGCGGCCGGAGCTTGAAATCGGTAATCGATCAGTACCTCACCACCGTCCGTCCGATGCATGAAGAATTCGTCGAGCCGTCGAAGCGGTATGCCGACCTCATCATCCCCGAAGGCGGCGAGAATCAGGTGGCGCTGGATGCCATCATTTCGCGGGTCGAGCACCTGCTCGTATAGTTATTAGTGACACGTGAGCCCGCAAGAGGCGGCCCTTCAGCGGGTTACAAAATTCACGATCGAGCGGAATGGAGCAGCGCTCCGCTCTCGTTTCGATCTCCTGCCGTGGCCGCCTCGCCCATCGATTGACCGCGACCCCGGCACTTCTTAGAATCATCGACCCACGGGACCGCTACGCAGAAGGGGGGGATTGGGATTGCCTCTGGTGCACGTCAAAGAGGACGAGAGCTTTGAAAACGCGCTTCGCCGATTCAAACGGAAATGCGAGAAGTCGGGAATCCTCTCCGAGTTGAAAAAACGGCAGCATTACGAAAAGCCGAGCATGAAGCGTAAGAGAAAAGCGATCGCGGCGCGGAAGAAAGTGTTGCGGAAACTCGCCGAAGAACGTCGTACAGGTTACTGATCCAAACGACCCGCGGAAACGCGGGTCGTTTTGTATGTCTTGGTTTTCACAGTCTTCCCGAGCCTCCCCAGCACAGGCAAGAGTGTCTGTGCCACATTGATCCTGCCGATTCACGCAAATGCTCTTATCGGGAGAGCCGGTGTGGCACAGACACTCTTGTCTTTCGCAGGATGCAGCGCCCAATCCTGTTAACCGCTCATCGGAATAGCCCGCCAGCCCCTCACGTCTAGCAGTTTCGCGTGAACCCGATCCCCCTCCAACAACTCGAACTCGACCGCGTCCTGACATTGATTGCCATGGAGGCGAAGAGCACGCTCGGCAAGGCGTCCATCGCGCGGCGGCGTCCGTTGCGCACGCTCGCCGAATGCGAAGCGGCGCAGGCGGACCTCGCGGAGATGGTGCGCTTCGTGTTGACCGAGGGGCTGCTGCCGCTGGCGGGGTTGACGGATGTTGCGCCGCTGCTCAACCGCGACTCTATCCTCGATATCGACGAATCGTGGATCGTCCTCCGCAGCGTTCGCGCGACGCAGGCCATTCGCGAGACCTTCCTGCGCACCGACACCTTCCCGCGCCTCGCCGCACACGCGCACGGCATCCCCGACCTCGGCGCGCTCATCGCGAAACTCAACAAGTATTTCACGAACGACGGCAAGCTGCGCGAGGAAGCGTCGGCCGAATTGCGCGCCATCCGGCAGCGGATGCAGGGAAAGCGTTCGGCGATCCAGCGCGTGCTGAACGACGTCATGTCGCGTGCCGCCGACGCGATCCAGGAGCCGCTCGTGGTCATGCGCGGCGACCGTTACTGCATTCCCGTCCGCGCCGATCATCGCAACGCCGTCACCGGAATCCTGCACGAGCGCTCCGGCTCCGGCGCCTCCTTCTTCATCGAACCGATGCAGGCCATCGAGTTGAACAACGACCTGGCCGACCTGCTGATTCAGGAGCGCGAGGAGATCGCGCGCATCACGCGCTTCATCTCCGCCGCGATCGCCGACGAGGCGGACGGGATTCGCGGCGCCGCGCGCGTCGGCGGCGAATTCGATGCGCTGCAGGCATGCGCGCAGTTTCACTCGCTGATAGGCGCGTCGCGGCCGATCTTCAACGACGATCACAATCTCGAGGTCATCGAAGGGCGGCATCCGCTGCTCGACGAGCGTCTGGCGCCGGCGCGCGCCGAGGCGTTCGGCGAGGAGCCGTCGGACCGAAAAGTCATCCCGATCTCGGTGACGCTCGACCGCAACAGCACCGCGCTCGTCATCAGCGGTCCGAACGCAGGCGGGAAAACGGTCGCGCTCAAAACGACCGGACTGCTGGTGGCGATGGCAATGAGCGGACTCCCGGTCGCTGCCGCCGATGGCACCACCATTCCGATCGTCGACGACTTCCATGTCCTGATCGGCGACGACCAGAGCGTGCTCGAACATCTCTCCACGTTTTCCGCGTACCTCCTCCGGCTGCGGCGCGTTCTCGAACGCGCCACCGATCGTTCCCTCGTGTTGCTCGACGAGTTGGGCTCCGGCACCGATCCCGAGGAGGGTTCCGCGATCGCGACGGCGGTGATCGAACATCTACTCGACACCGGCGCGCTGATGATCGTGACCACGCATCTCTCTGCGCTGAAGAGCTTCGCGGTCAATGACAAACGGATCGTGAACGCGTCGATGGAGTTCGATGCGGCGACGGCGCAGCCGACATATCGGATGATCGCCGGCATCCCCGGCCGCAGCCGCGCCATCGACGTCGCGCAGATGATCGGCCTCCCCCACTCCATCATCGACCGCGCCCGCGAACACCTCGGCGACCGCTACGGCGAAACGGATTCGCTGATCGCCGAGCTGCAGAAGAAGATGTCGGAGGTGCTGGCGGCGCGCGACGACGCATCGAACCTGCGGACGCAACTCGAAGCGGAGCGCGATGCAGTCGCGGCCGAACGCGCGAAGCTGGAAAAAGAGCGCAGCCGCGTCGGCAGCTCGTTCCGCGAAGAGCTCGATCGCCTGCGCGATGACGTGCAGCGCCAGGTTGCGGCCGAAATCAAAAACCTGCGGGATTCCGATCGCAGCGCTCGCGCAAACGTCAACGCAGCGGAGATCGTCCGCACGTTGACCTCAACGATAGATAAGGCCCTCGATTTTCTCCCCTCCGAGCAGCGCGACGTTCACGTCGGCGAAAAGGCGGAGCACCGTTCCTTCAAGGTGACGGGCACGATCGTTTCGATCGACGGCAAGAAAGCGGTGCTGAACGTCAACGGGCGGAAGATGACGGTGGATGTGAAGGACTTGATCCCGCGGGACACCGCGCAGGTCAAACAGCCAAGCCGTTCGCAGACTCGACTTCCGTCACCCGACACCCTCGAAGCGGTGGTCGACGCGGAGATCAACCTGATCGGCCAACGCGTCGATGAAGCGATCGACGAATCCGACCGCTTCCTCGATCGCGCGCTGCTCGACGGCAAACAGGCCGTGCGCATCATCCACGGATTCGGCACCGGCAAATTGCGCTCCGCGCTTCGCGAGCACCTTCGCAAACATCCGGCGGTGAAGTCGTGGCGCGCGGGTGGGGAAAACGAAGGGGGCGATGGGGCCACTATCGCGGTGTTGGAATGAGGTGCTCGCGGAAATCGGCGCGCAGCGCAACGATCGCGCGCGGAGGCGCGCTCGACAATACAGCCCCGCGCTCGGCGCGGGGTGGGGGCGCCACGACGAATCCGCGGCCGCGGAGGCGGTCGTCACAAACTCTCGCGCAGCGCGAGCATTTTGT
>DATART010000084.1:0-31249 GCA_036264035.1 Thermoanaerobaculia bacterium
CTACGCGCCGCTGGTGCAGTTCGATCGTGTTGCCGGTCCGTATGCGCTCGGCGTCTTGATCCTGTTGCCGTCGGTGCTGATCGCGTGGTTGGGGGTGGGGAGTTGGGGGTGGGGAGTGGGAGCAAAGGCCGAGGGCATCGACGACGGCGCCATCTCCCACGCCCCACGCCCCACACCCCACGCCCGCCTCTTCGCCATCGCAGGCGTCGCCATCATCATCTTCGTCTGGTGGTCCACCGGCTACATCGCGGCGAAAGTCTTCGTGCGTCCGACAGGGACTCCGATGTCGCGCGCGGCGCTGTTGCAGCCGAACATTTCGCAGGAGATGCGATGGGACAGCGACAACTTGTTGCTGATCTTCCGGCGCATGATGGCCATGACCGAGGATGCGGCGTCGAAGGGCGTGCAGGTGGTGATCTGGCCGGAGTCGACCGTGCCGCTGTCGTACGCATCGACGGACTTTTACAAACAGGCCATCGAGTCGATCTCCGCGACGCGAAACATCGACGTCATCCTCGGGTCGGTCGCCGAAGACTCGGCGCAGCCGAACAAGATGTGGAATGCGGCCTTTCTCGTGAGCGGCGGGAAGACGATCGGCCATTACGACAAGATCCGCCTCGTCCCGTTCGGAGAATACGTTCCGCTGCGGCAGATGCTTTTCTTCGCGCATGCGCTCGTGCATGCCGTCGGGCAATTCGAGTTCGGAACGAAGGACACGCCGCTCGATGGCCGCTTCCGCTACGGTCCCGCCATCTGCTACGAGGTCGTCTTCCCGCAGATTCCGCGCGCGCAGGTCGTGCATGGCGCGACGGTCCTCGTCACCATCACCAACGACGCCTGGTACGACGGCACCTCGGCACCGCGCCAGCATCTGAATCAGGCCCGCCTCCGCGCGGTGGAAACGGATCGTTATCTATTGCGCGCCGGCACCACCGGCATCTCCGCGCTCGTCGATCCCGCCGGCCAGATCGTGCAGCAGTTGGAGATGGGAAAGCAGGGAATCATCTACGCTGAGTTCCAGCCGCGGACCTCGACGACACCCTACGTCCGTTTCGGCGACTGGTTCGCGTGGATGGCGATTGTGGCGGTGGTGGTGCGTCGACGGAGGGTCCATCTGTCATCCGATCTGTCATCCTGAGTCGCCGGAGTTGCATAGCCGAAGGCGGAGCAACGCAGGACGGCGAAGGATCCCCGGCTGATAACGACGGCGGGCGGGGGCGTTCGTCCCCTCCACCAACCGGGTTAGCAGCCGGGGATCCTTCGACCGTCCTTCGCTGCTCCGGCTTCGCCTACGCAGCTGCGGCGGCTCAGGATGACAGTGCAATGGCGGCAAGTGACAGCACTAAAAGGTCAGCTGAGTGACAGCACTTCGAGGTCAGTGCGGGGGGTAGGCTGGGTTGGTTTTAAACCGAAAACGTGCAAGATCGCGGAGCGGGTAACACTCCCTCAAAAAAGGATGATACTCGGAAGAAAAGTGAGTTCAGTGTGCGAGCAAAAAGCAGGGCAGCAGCACGTCGAACAAGTCCGGTAAACGCAGTGAGCAGCGTCGCAGACGCATGGTCGAGCAGGTTCGTGCGGGCGTGGGGATGCGCGAAGTGGCGCGTCAGTTTCGGGTGAGTCTTTCGGTTGTTCAGCGTTGGGTCACGCGGGCAGGCGAACAACGGATTAATCGCGTTGACTGGTCGAGCAAACCGACCCGCGGCAACCGTTCGCCGAACCGTACGAAAGTAGAGACCGAGGTCTCGATTCTCACGTTGCGTTCGGAGTTGGCCAAAAGCAGCGACCTGGGCGAGCATGGGGCTGCCGCCATTCACAGGACGCTCATCGAGCGAGGTGGGGCTGCACCGCCGGCGGTTCGGACCATCGGTCGAATCCTGGAGCGAAGCGGCGTGCTGGATGTCGCTAGTCGTGTCCGCACCGCGGCACCGCCTCTCGGTTGGTACTTGCCGGAGCTCGCAGCCCAACGAAGTGAGCTCGACTCCTTCGATACGGTCTCGGGTCTGCTGCTCGAAGGTGGGATTGAAATCGTCGTTCTCAACGGTATCTCACTGCACGGAGGGCTAGTTACGTCATGGCCACGCTATGCCATTACAGCCGAGTTGACGGCTTCGCTGCTGGTCGAGCATTGGACTCAATTTGGTCTGCCCAGATATGCGCAGTTCGACAACGGCAACATCTTTATAGGGTCGAACCGCTACCCTGACGTCGTGGGCCAAGTGATGCGAACCTGCCTGCTGCTCGGCGTAACCCCGGTCTTTGCACCACCCCGAGAACCCGGTTTTCAGGCATCGGTCGAGAGTTTCAACGGGCGGTGGCAGGCCAAGGTGTGGAGTCGCTTCCAAAGAGAAACGATCGTCGAACTACTCGATCACTCCGATCGATACATTGCCGCCGCACGTCGTCAGAGCGCCCTGCGGATCGAACGCGCACCCCCACGCTCACCAATGCCTTCTCACGCCGTCCTGGATCTCCAGTCACACCCGGTTGGAACGATCATCTTCATCCGCCGAACTGACGATCATGGGCTGGTCTCGGTGCTTGGTCATCGCTTCCTGATCGATCCTCTTTGGCCGCATCGACTCGTCCGCGCTGAGGCCGATCTCGACGTCGGTGTCATTCGTTTTTTTGCCCTTCGACGACGCGAACCGAACGCTCAACCGCTCCTGGCCGAGCATGCCTACACTCTTCCCCACCGTCGCTTCTCACCCAGACACGAGTAGGTGACCTTTTAGTGCTGTCACCTGCCACCGTTCGGTCTCTTCACTGATCTTTTAGTGCTGTCATGTGTCCCGGGGATGACAGGCAGAATTACCGCACGAAGTCGATGAACCCACGCTCCACGTTCACGTCGACCAGCTTCACGTTCACTTTGTCGCCGACGTCGATGCCGTGGGCGCCGTGGACGACTTTGCCTTCGACCGGCGGATGGAAGACGCGCACCCACGTTCCCTTCTCATTTGCGCCGGTGACGATGCCGTCGAAGCGCTCGCCGATGCGCGGCTCGAGGATGCATGCGGCTGCCGACTTCCGCACCTGACGCTCCACCTTGTTCGCGGCATCCTCGGCCTCGGTGCAATGCGTCGCCAGCGCGCCGAGCTCGTCGCTCGTGTAGGGCGTCTTCGTGCCGGCGAGAGCGGCCTTGACCAAGCGATGCGTGATGAGGTCAGGGAAGCGGCGATTCGGGGCCGTCGAATGCGTGTAGTCCTTCACGGCCAGTCCGAAATGGCCGATCGACGTCTGGCCGGGCTGCTCGACGACGTACTCGCCCGCGCCCATCGCCTTGACGATGGCCAGCGAGAGATCGGGGAAGCGCACCGGATCGGCTTTGCGGCGGCGCACGAGGAACTCCTCCAGCGCCTGCGAATCGGGATCGGACGGCAGCTTCTCGCCGAACTTAGCCGCGATCGCCTCGATGCGATCCCAACGTTCCGGCGAGCGGACCACACGCCGCAGGCTGGCGAAGCCTTTCGCCGCCAGGAAGCGTGCGCTGACGCCGTTCGCGGCGATCATGAAGTCCTCGATCAGGTTCTTGGCGTTGTTGCGCGCCTCGACCTGCAGATCGACGACGTGGCCATCCTTCATGACCGCGCGCGCTTCGATCGTATCGAGATCGAGCGCTCCGTGTTCGTGCCGCAGCTCGCGCATCTTGTCGGCCACGTTGTCCTGAAGTTTCAGGTTTTCGGCAAGGCCCGGCACCGCCTTCACCTTCGGCGGCATCTCGCCCTTGGCTTCGAGCCACATCCCGACGGCGTTGTACGCGAGCTGCGCCTTGTTGTGGACGCGCGCGCGGTACACCTCGCCTTTCGTGACCGAGCCGTCGCTCGCAATGACCATGTCCATCACCACCGCGATGCGTTCCTCGTTCTCGTTGAGCGACGTGAGGCCGGTCGACAGCTTCTCCGGCAGCATCGGAAAAATTTGTGTCGCGGTGTAGACCGAGGTCGTGTTCGTGCGCGCGTGATCGTCGATCGGCGTACCTTTCTTGACGAGCGCATCGACGTCCGCCACTGCCACCATCGCGCGGATGTTGCCGCCGCCGAGGTCCTCGGCGACCGTGAGCTGGTCGAGATCGCGCGAGTCGTCGTTGTCGATCGAGCACCAGAGGAGCTGACGAAGATCCTTGATCGACGGGTCGGTTTCATTTGCGGGGGCGGAGATCGAGTCCGCCTGCTTCTCTGCCTCGGCGGAAAAATCGGGTTGGAGGCCGCGGTCGATCATCGCCTGATGCGCGATGTCTTTGAGGATCGAGCTGTGGTTGCAGCTTGCGGTGTGCGTGTGCTGGTCGGTCATGGTGGAGCGGCACGTTACCATCAGCGGATATGCCGCCGAAAGTGACGCGCGCGGGCGATCGCGGCCTCCTGGCCGACTTCGGCTCCGGCGCCGCCGCCGCGGAGTTGCACGCCCGCGCGGCGGCGTTGCGCGCGCGGGCGGACGTCATTGCGTGCGTCGTCGGGCAGCAGTCGTTGTATGTAATTTTCGACGGTGAGCCGTCGATCGATTTCGATGACGTGCCGCCGTCCGCCTTCACACCGAGGACGCATATCATCGACGTCGATTTCTCCGGTGCCGATCTGGATGAGTTCCTCGCACACGTTTCCATTACGCGCGATGACTTCCTGCAGCGCGTTCCATCGCTGCGACTGACCGCCCGCTATCTCGGATTTCGAGCCGGCTTCGCCTACCTCGAAGGGTGGCCGGAAGCGTGGCGGATGCCGCGGCGGACGCGTTCGCGCAATCTCGTACCGCGCGGCAGTTTCGCGATCGGCGGCGCGATGGCCGGCTTCTATCCCATTGATTCGCCCGGCGGCTGGAACATCCTCGGGCGGACGAATGCAATTCTGTGGAATCCCGATGCGGAGCCACCGAACCGTTTCGCGCCGGGAGATGTGATCGAGATCCGTCCTGCGTTGATCGCGCACTTCGACGCGCAACCTCCATCGCACGTTCAAGCCGAGGGCGAAGTTGTCGCCGAGGTCATCGCGCCGGGGCAGCTCACGACCATCGTCGGTGCGCGCGATTGGAAACGCGCCGAGTACGGCGTGTCGCCAGGCGGGCCGTTCGACGCATCCGCAGCTGCGCTTGCGAATCGCGCTGTCGGCAATTCTGATGTCGCGCCGCTGCTCGAGTGCGTGCTCGTCGCGCCGCGGCTGCGCTTTGTTACGCCGCGCCGTGCCGCGTTTTGCGACGGAGGCGGCAACGTCCAGACGTTCATGCTGCTGCCGGGCGAGGAGCTGAACCTCGGACGCTTTCACGGCGGACTGCGCGGATACCTCGCCATCGAAGGCGGCGTCGACGAGTTGCGCTCGCGCTACGCCGAAGCGCCGACGGTCGTCCGCGCGAGGATGTCATTCCGAGCCGGCGGCGCCCCGGAGGGGCAAAGCACGGCGAGGAATCCCCGGCTGATAACCGGCATCCATCCGTCCGCGGTTGCAGCCGGGGATTCCTCGCCGCGCTTAACCCCGGAGCCTGCCCTGAGCGAGCGGCAGCGAGTCGAAGGGGGGTATCGCCGGCTCGGAATGACAGAGATCGGCATCGTTGCCGGACCGCACGATGCGCCGCCGCTGCCCGAGGAGTGGGAAGTCACGGCGGAGTTGAATCGCGTCGGCATTCGACTTCGCAGTCGAGGTTCAGCCGCCGAGCCGCCGCGCGAGCTGCCGTCATGCGGGATGCAATTCGGGACGCTGCAATGGCATCCCGACGGGACGCTGGTCGCGATGGGGCCGGACCATCCCGTCACCGGCGGCTACCTGCAGCCGGCGACGGTGGTCTCGGAGGATTTGTGGAAGCTCGCCCAACTTGCGCCGGGCGAGCACGTGCGGTTCATAACGAAGGCGTAGTCGGCTCAGTCGCCGTATTCGTATCCCGACCTTGCGCTCACCTTGAATTCCGGATTGCGCAACGCCACATCCACCTTCTGGAAGCCGTGTTCGCCCGGCCGTTTCTTCGTGTAGTAGCTGATCAGGTAATAGCCGGCGGTCTTCTTCTCGATCTGCTTGAGCGGCGCTATGTAGCTCGTGTGCAGGCGGAAGTATTGGCCGTTCGTGTCGCTGGCCATCGATGCCAGATTCTGGTGCACGAACTCCGGCACGTCGATGCCGCTCTGAAGCGAAATCGGATAAAGCGTCACGTCGGCGCTGTTGAGCGACTCGATCATTGGATCGTAATAGCGGCTGCGGTTGACGACGACGTCTCCGCGCACTTCCTCGTCCGGACCGACGATACCGTTCGAGAAAAGGATCACGTCCTTGCGCGCGCGAATCGGACGAAGCGCATCGCCGAGGAGGTCGAGCGCCTCGTAAACGTAGCCGGTGTGATTGATCATCCGGTCAATGTCCATGTTGCGCATCAGCGACGGGCCTGTGGCCGCTGCGTTCTTCGTGCGGATGCCGAGGCCGTACATCGTGGCGTCGTTCATCGCGCGGCGGATCTGCGCTTTGTCGGATGTGAAATCGGTGTAGACCTTCAGCCGCACGTCGTGGCCGACCACTGCCACGCGATCCTCGGCACGCAGATGATCGTCGAGGAAGCGCATGGCATCGCTCCGGGCGCGGATCATCTCGCCCTGCGATCCGGAGTCCGAGGTCGCTTTGTCGAAGAAGAAGATGAGGTAGCGGTCGTCGTGAATGCGCTCGACCTTGAACTTCGCCGCGGTCTCAGGCTCGGTGATGAGGCGGCGATTGGTGAAGTAGTCGACTGAGTCGAGGGTCTGCTCCCGGCCATTCTCGCGGACGATGAAGTCGTCTTTGCCGAGGCCGAGCATCTTGTTGCCGCGCGAATCGGTCACGATCGCATCGAGCTGCACGAGGTTGACGTCGACCTTCTCGCCGAACGGTTGCTGCGGCTGCTGCGCGAGCAGCGGCGCCGCGGCCAGGATGAGTAACGTGATGAAACGCTTGGACATTGAAGTCCCCCTTCCCGGGTGCAAACGAGGCGGCGAGCGGCGCGGATTCCGCCGCCGGACGCGGGCGCACGGTTCTTGCTCGGTTGTCACCGCTATGTACAAGCTGACGATCGCACTTCTCGCACTGCTGGCTGCCGCGCGCTCGTGGCGCAACGGAGGATCGATCTGCTCATCGACGCCGAAGGAGCGCGGCGGACGGGACACAACGAGTCGTTTACACCCGGCACCCGCTTCGATCCGCAATTCGGGACGGGAGGCGGCGCCGGCGTCGGCCTCAATTTCTTCCTGAGCGATCACGTCTCGATCGAAGCGAACGCGGCGGCGCTCGAATCGCGGCTGCGCGTGCGCGTCGTCGGATCCGATTTCATCGCCACCGCCAACCTCGGGCGCGCACAGATTTTCCCGATCTCGGCGGTGCTGCAATGGCATCTCTCCGAGCACGGCACGATCCGCCCGTACCTCGGCGCGGGAGTCGCGCACGTCATTTTGCGCGATGTGAATCGCTCCGTCAGTTCATCGGCCACCGGCATTCACTTCAAGGATCCGACCGGTCTCGTCGTCGACGGCGGACTCGCATTCAAACTCTCAAAACGCTTCGGCATCTACGGCGACGCGCGCTACATCCCGATGGAAACGAAGTCGACTGCGACCTTTGTCCCGACCGCGGCGGCGGTGCAGATGAACGTGCGGCCGCTGATCGTTTCGGGCGGAATCGCGTGGCGCTTCTGACGGAATGAACCCGCGGAAGTGCCGGTTTGACCCGGCTGCGCGGTTCCCCTAGAATCCGCGTCTCTTTTTGCGCCGTTCGGCGCGTCCATTCCCCGGGGCATAGCTCAGCCTGGTTAGAGCGCACGGTTCGGGACCGTGAGGTCGGAGGTTCAAATCCTCTTGCCCCGACCATGGGATTTGCGGCTCCGCGATTGCGGGGCCGTTTTCGTTTGGGACCGGCTGCTGGCACCTCGCCTGAACCTCGATGATTACATCGTCCCTGCCGGTTTCGTCGGCAGCGGCTTCCAGCAGGCGCTTTCGTCGTGTGGATCCGCCGAGTTGCCCGGCATGTGCTCGAACGGAACGAACGCCGCCGGATGCGCGGAGCGTTTGCGAACGGTATCGCCGTAGTCGGCCAGCGCCCTGTTCATCGCCGTCAGGCGATCGTGCGAATCCGGCTTCTGCAGCGGCAGCGTCACCACGCCCGACTGATACACCTCGGCGCGGCTGTACGCGATTCCTGACCATCCGACGACGGAGGAAGTGAAAAAGAAACAGCCAGAAATCGTGACTCGTATACGAGTCATGCGCCTCAAGGATTCGTTGATGCGGATCAAGATTTCTTTGATGCGGACCAAGATTTCTTTGATGCGTATCAATGATTCTTTGATGCACATCAACATTTCTTCGATGCGTACCAATGATGCGTTGATGCACATCAAGACGCCTTTGATGCGTACCAATCATCCTTTGATCCACATCACGACTCCTTTGATGCGTATCAACGATTCTTTGATGCGGATCACCATTTCTTTGATGCACATCAATGAATCGTTGATGCGCAGAATTGATCGACGCCTCGATCGCGTCAAATCAACTCTTTTTGGAAGATTTCGAGGGAATCACGGAACGATCAACGTCCCCTCACCCCCGGCCAGCGCGTCGCGGAGGTGTTCGACGTCGGTGATGAGGACCTGCCCTCCACTGCGGTTGACGAATTGGATCGCGGCTTCGATTTTTGGCCCCATTGAGCCGGCGGGGAACTGGCCTTCCGCGAGGTAGCGCTGCGCCTCGGAGACGGTAATGCGGTCGAGGGTTCGCTGCGTCGGTGTTTCGAAATCGATCGCCACTTTTGCGACGCCGGTCAGGACGACGTACATCTCCGCGCGCAACTCCGCGGCGAGGAGGGATGACGAGAAGTCTTTGTCGATGACGGCCTCGACGCCGCGCCACTGACCGTCACGTCCGCGCACGACCGGGATGCCTCCGCCGCCGGCGGCGATGACGACGGCGGCACCGTCCAGCATGTGCACGATCGTCTCGATGTTCAGGATGCGCAGCGGTTTCGGTGATGGGACGACGTGCCGCCAGCCGCGGCCGGCTTCTTCGCGCATCGTCCAGCCGAGGTCGCGTTCGAGCGCTTCGGCGCGGTAGCGCGTGAAGTAAGGTCCGATCGGTTTCGTCGGACGTTTGAACGCCGGATCGACAGGATCGACTTCGACCTCAGTGAGGATCGTCGCAACCTCGGCGGCGAGTCCGATGCTTTCGAGCCGATTCCGAATGGCTTGCTGCAGCAGAAAGCCCATCGAGCCCTCGGTCTGCGCGACGCAAACGTCGAGCGACTGCGGCGGAATCTTCGTTGACGCTTCTTCGGCCTGCACGAGGATGTTGCCGACCTGCGGGCCGTTGCCATGAACGACGATCAGCTTGTAGCCGTGACGGACGATCTCGGCCAGCCACCGCGCGGCCTGTTTGGCGCGCGCGATCTGCTCTTCCTGCGTGCCGCGGTCCTCGGGACGCAGCAGCGCGTTGCCGCCGAACGCGACGACGGCCAGTCTTCGATCGCCGGCCACGCTACAACTCCTCGCGTTCCAGCGGCATGGTCATGCAGCGCGGCCCACCGCGTGCGCGCGACAACTCGTGGCCGGCCATCTGGATGGCGTACTTCGTGTCGGTCCACGTCTCCAGTTCCGTGCGGCCGAGGAGAAGGTCGTCTTCGTAGACGATGTGATAGCCGTGCGCCGCAAGCTCCTCGGCCGTGCGCACATTGCGCTCGTACAGCAGGACGATGCCCGGCGCGAGCGTGAAGGCGTTCGCGCCGTCGGTCCATTGCTCGCGCTGCTGGTCGACGGCGGTGCGCCCGCCGCAGTAGATCGGATCGAGATCGAATCCTCGTTTCTTCAGCGCGCCGAGCAGCGATTTCTGCGGCGAATACGAGATCCCCTTTTTCGTCAGGTCGATCGTCGTCACGCTCGCCGCCTGGCTTCCGCCGGGCAGGATCACGGGCGGATAGATCAGGCATTCGTTGCGGCTGGTGAAGGTGAAAACGGTGTCGAGATGCATGAACGAGCGTTGGCGCGGCAGCTCGACGACGATGATCGTTTTCACCGGACTGTTGGCTTCGCGCAGCGACGTCGCCAGCTGCCGCACGCCGGCGCGATTAGTCCGTTCGGTGACGCCGACGAGGAGCAGGTCACGCGACGGCACGAGGATGTCGCCGCCTTCGATGGTCGGCGTGCGCCGATGCGGATCGTCGGCAGACTCCATGAAGTCGCTCCAGCAGCCGGAGTCGCGAAACAGCGGGTGATAGCGGAAGACGTACTTCGACAGCAGCGACTCGCGCCGCCGCGCTTGCGTGGCCATGCCGCAGATCACGACGCCGTCGCCGATGACGACCTGCGGATCGCGCATGAAGAAGTAGTTCGGCACCGGCAGCAGATCGAAGGTCGGCAGCTCGCCCTTGCCATCGCGTTCGTGCGGAATGCCGCCGATCAGCGTCTGCGCGAGGATCGCCGGCGGTCGTTCGAGGAGCTCGGCGGCCAGCTTGCGTCCGAAGATGCGGCGCCTGGCCATGTCGCGGACGATGCGCCGCCGCAGCTCTTCGTCATCGAGGACCTCTTCGAGCAGATCCTGGATGTCGTAGATATCGGGCGCGATGAATCGGATGAGCTGCTGAAATCGGCGATGCTCCTCGCGTGCGACTTGTCCGTAAAGAATGTCGTCGAAGAGAAGCTGATTCATCATCGGCGGGATCATCACGTCGATCTCCCGCCCCGGCAGGTGGACCAGCACGCTCTTGAGCCTGCCGATCTCACTCGTCACGTTGAGACGCATTCGGGCGGCATTCTACCGCGAGCGATTTTGCACATCCGGCAAGACCGCTGGTGCGTAATTGTCGCGTTGAGTAAACTTCCAGGCGTCATGAAATCGCGCTTCCTCTTCGCCGCGGCGCTGCTGTTTTGCGGCAGCGCCGCGCTGGCCAATCCGCCGCGGATCACGTTTTTGCGGACGATGGCGCCGCCGCACGATCTCGCGCCGGCCGAACGGCTGGCTGTCATTTACGCGATCGGCGACAGCAACAAGATCGAGGCGTTCGTCGAACACTTTGTCGATCTCGTCTCGCGCGCCGGCGTCCTGCGCATCGCCAATGCCGTCGAGAACAATCACCACATGCTCTTCGACGATCTTTCCCTGCGCACCGTTCGCCGCGAGCACCCGGCCGACGCCTACCTCGGCATCAGTCGCTTCACGTGCACCGGCACGGAGAGGATTGGTCAGGGGAGCGAAACTCTCGACAGCGGAGACCGCGTGAAGCGGATGCATCATTGGATCGACGCCGTCTGCTCGGCGCGCATCGATGTGCTGAACGCCGAGGGCAAGAGAATCCTGTCGTACACAGCGAGAGGTGAGGGAACGTCGCCACGCGCGGTGTCGCTATCTGACGATGAACGCGATGTCGCGTTCGACCAGGCCGCGCGATACGCCGCAGTCAGTGCCGCCGAGGGGATCACGCCGAGGAGTGTGCGCGAGACGATCGAGCTCGATGAGAGCGCGCCGTCATTCGACGATGGCTTTTCCATGGTCACTTCGGAGCGCCTGGAGGATGCCCGCGCCATCTGGCAAGCCGCGGCGGTTCGTCATCGCACCTCTGCTCCGCTCTTCTTCAACCTCGGCGCCGTCTCCGAAGCGATGGGAGACATGAACGCGGCGCGCGATTACTACGAGAAAGCGGCCCGCCTTTCGCCGAAAGAACGCCGCTACAGCACCGAGTTGCGCCTCTTCCGCCGCCGCAATCTCACCCTAAATGAAAAGGCCGCCCGAAGGCGGCCTTGAAAACTGCGAGTGCTTGGGATCAGGCGTTGATCGCCTTGGAACCGGAGCCGACATTGATCTGAATCTGCTTCGGCTTCGCTTCCTCGAGTTTCGGGATCTCGATCTCGAGGATGCCGTCGCGATAGCTCGCGGCGATCGAATTCGCGTCGACCGTGCGCGGCAGGGAGAACGTTCGCGTGAAGCTGCCGTACGTGCGCTCGATGCGGTGGTAGTTGCGGTCATCCTTCCGCTCGAACTGACGCTCGCCGCTGACGGTGAGCAGGCCGTCTTCGAAGCTGACCTTGAGATCGTTCTGGTTCATGCCGGGTACTTCGACACGGACGAAGATCTTGTCCTTCTCCTCGGCGACATCGACGGGCGGCGCCCAAACGCCGGATTTCGTCTCATCTTCAAGGAAGTTGAAGCGTCCGAAGAACGGCTCGAAGAAACGCGCCTGGATGAGGGGGTTGGTAGAGCGGGTAATGAATGTCATCGTTTGGCCTCCTGATGATTTATATGAGCTGTTCGTACTCATATCGCGATAAACCTTAGCTTCACGCGCTCATATTCCCCTCGGAATGTTCGTCGCGCAAAGATGTTTCTAAGAGGTTCAAATGACAGCACTTCCGATATCTTCAGCAGCGGCTGAGCTCGGCCGGGAGGTGGCACGTCGGCGAACGTTCGCCATCATTTCGCACCCCGACGCCGGCAAGACGACGCTGACCGAGAAGCTGCTGCTCTACGGCGGCGCGATCGAAATGGCGGGCGCCGTCCGCGCGCGCAAAGGACAGCGTCACGCGACCTCCGACTGGATGGCGTTGGAGCAGACACGCGGCATTTCCATCACCTCGACGGCGCTGCAGTTCGAATATGACGGCTGCTGCCTCAACCTGCTCGATACGCCCGGGCACGAGGATTTCAGCGAGGATACGTATCGAACTCTCGCCGCGACCGACAGCGCGGTGATGGTGCTCGACTCGGCGAAAGGCATCGAGCCGCAGACGCGCAAGCTGTTCGAGGTCTGCCGCATGCGCCAGATCCCGATCATCTGCTTCATCAACAAACTCGATCATCCTGGCCGCGATCCTTTCGAGCTGCTCAGCGAGATCGAGAAGGAGCTGCACGTCGGCGCGGTGCCGATGAACTGGCCGATCGGCAGCGGTCCGAATTTCCAAGGCGTATTCGACCTGCGCAAACAGCAGGTGCTCCGTTTCGAGCGCGCCGCGCACGGAGCGTCCGTCGCCGCGGTGACGGTGGGCGGTCTCGACGATCCGACGCTCGAAGATGAGATCGGACCGACTGCCTGGCAGGAGCTGCGCGAAGCGGCCGAGCTGCTGTCCGGAGCCGGTCACGCCTTTACGGCCGACGCGTTCGGACACGGGCGCGTCATCCCTGTCTACTTCGGAAGCGCAATCAACAATTTTGGCGTGCAGCCTTTCCTCGATGCGTTGCTCGAGTTCGCGCCGCCGCCCGCGCCACGCCTCGCGCATGTCGGCGGCGAAGAGACGATCGTCGAAGCGACCAGCGAGACCTTCACCGGCTTCGTCTTCAAGATCCAGGCGAACATGGACAAGCGTCACCGCGACCGGCTTGCGTTCATGCGCGTCTGCTCCGGCGTGTTCGAAAAGGACATGCTCGTGCACCACTCGCGGTTGAATCGCGAGGTCCGTATGACGCGCCCGCACCGACTCTTCGCGCGCGAGCGCGAGACGATCGACGTCGCCTATCCCGGCGACGTGATCGGCTTCGTCAATCCCGGCCTGTTTCATATCGGCGATGCCGTTTCGTCGGGTGCGCCGGTGGAGTTCGCGCCGATTCCGCGCTTCGCGCCGGAGCACTTCGCCACGCTGCGCGCCAAGCAGGTCACACGGCAGAAGCAGTTTCAGAAAGGGCTGGCGCAACTCGAGGAAGAGGGCGTGATGCAGGTGCTCTCGCCGCACGAAGGGCTGCGCAGCGAGCCGATCCTGGCAGTGGTCGGCGAGCTGCAGTTCGACGTGATGCAATCGCGGCTGGAGAGCGAGTACAACGTCGAAACGACGGTGACGACGCTGCCGTACAAGCTTGCGCGCTGGATCGACCGCGACGTGCACGACGTGGCTACGAAGCTCAACCTCCCCAGCCGTTCGAAGATCGCGATCGATAGCGCTGGCCGCGCCGTTGTGCTCTTTACCTCGCAGTGGGAGCTGGATTACGCGGAAAAAGAAAATCCGGACGTGAGGTTCCTGTTGGCGGCATAGCTCAGAAAGCTTTCACGCGGAGACGCGGGGACGCGTAGAAAACCGAATCTCACTCCGCGTCCCCGCGTCTCCGCGTGAAAAAGTCATTTCCCTAACAGTACGGCCTGAAATCGCTGCCCCCGCCAGATTCGCTCAACGTGGTACTGCGAGCGCAGCAGCGCGCCGGCGCGCTGGTCGTAATCCGCACCGAATGCGCGCGCGCCGTACTCGCGAAGGTCGCGGCTGACCATCAGCAGCCGATCGGGAGGACGCGTCGTCAGCTCGCGCACGATCGCATCGTCGGCTTGTGGCGAGTCGACCTCCACCGGCGTGAAGGTGTGAAACGACAGCGTCGTCGGAACGGCGGCTAAGTAATTGATGGTGATGCCTTCCGGGATCACGGCGAGCGTGCCGCCCTGCACGGCGCCGATGACGCTGGTGAGCGTTCGCGCGCGGTCGGTGTTTCCGTCGTAGAACGTCCCGCGCGGCGTCACGATCGCGTACCGCTTCGTTGCGTACTGCTCGTGCTGCCGCCAGAGATCAGCGCCCGCACTGGCGACAAACGGCGCCAGCCAGAGGAAGGCCATCGCGTTGCGTCGAGGGAAGTAGCAGAACAACATGTACGCGGCCAGCGCGATCGAAGGCACCGCCAGCACGACGCCGTACCACGTCGGCGAAACGTTGAGCGGTATCCGCAACGTACACGCGACGGAAAACGCCGCGAAGACCACCAGCGGGCTCTGGCGATCGCGCACCAGCGCCCATCCCAGCGCGATCATTTGCAGCACGGCCCAGGCGCGAAAGAATGCGTGTCCCGTGAGCAGCAGCGCGACGATCACGATGGCGATGCCCGCGATCCAGCTCCGCCAGCGCTGCAGAAACAGAATCGCGGCGATGCCACAGATACCGATCGCGATCTGCACCACCTGCTCGCGCCAGTTCGCCACCCCCGACACGACGCCGAAAAATCGTCGCGCGCGTTCGCCGTGCTGCCACGCCGCGAAGATATTTTCACTCCATGGCGCATCGCGAAACGAGAACGCGAACGCCGCAATCGTTGCCAGCATCGCGCCGCAATACGCCACCAGTTGCCGCCACGTCACCCGCCGCGCGATCGTCAGAATGACCACGATCAACAGCGACGCGACGGCGTACTCCACCTTGCACCACGACGCCAGCACCAGCGCGCCGATGGCGATCGCGTGCCGCGCGTGCACGAACGCGGCGAGCGCGACGCACAGCAGCGCCATCCCGATCGTCGCGGCGTAGCTGTAGGGGAAGATGAAGTTCCACAGCGTCCCGCCGCAGAAGCACGCCGCCACAAAGGTCAACGTCGCGGCGAATGCCGGCAGCGGACGGCGCAGAGCAATCCACAGCGATGCCGCGACCGCCGCCGACTGCGCGACTCCGATCGCTACATACGCCGCCAGCGAATGACCGATCGCGCCGGTGATCAGCGCCAGGAGGTACGGCACGAGCGGCGGATATTCATAACGAATGTCGCGATATAGCTTCGCGCCGCGCGTGAGCTGCTCCGGGATGTAGAGATCGCGGCCGGTGTCGATGATCGGATCGAGCCAGCGGGCGTAGGACTGGATGAACGCGATTGCGGCGATGGCCGCGACGGTAGCAATCAGCGCGATCCGGGCTGTCGGCTGTCGGCTGTCGGCTGTCAAAAACGGAGCTTCTGATTTCCCGACACCCGACACCCGACGGCCAACAGCCTCGTTCACTCTTTCATCGTCTCCGGATCCACGCCCAGGCTCCGGCAGAAATCGACGTACGCGAACGGCGAGATCTCCGACGGCTTGATCTCGCTGCGGCCGCCCCAGAACACGTTCGTGTACGACACCGGAATCCCGATCGACTCAAGATGGGCGTCGATGGCGGCCTTGTGCGCGAGGACCGCGTCCTTCTCCGTTCCGTGCGCGACCGCCATGATGTTCACGTTGCGGAACTCCGGCCCGCCCTCGCGCCAGTAGCAGTGCGTGAGGATGTGGAAGCGTCCGATCTCGCGCCCCGCCTCCAGCTCGCGTCCCGGCGGCACGGCCCAATGAAACAGCGCATTGAAGCGCGTCACGCGCTCACCAGTCTGCAGCGGCTTCACGTGCTCGAGGAAGGTCGAGAAGCGTCCGATGACTTTGCGCGCGTTGAGCGACTCCGCCACTTCGAAGAATTGCTCCAGCGGTACACCCGCCTCGGCGGCGCGATTGCGCCACAGGTCGCGCGTGAATTCCTCAGGCTCGACTTCCCGCTTGAGAGCCGTCAGCACGCGCCAATCGAGATCGCTGAGGTTCGCCTTGGTCGTGTCCTTCACCTCGGCCAGTTCATCCGACTTCGATCCCGGTTCCATCCCTTTCCGCCGCACGTGGCCAACGCCGAGGGCGAAGATGCGGTGCGCGGGCATCACGCGAAAGTGGGAGGCGCCGGTCAGGCGGCCGATCAGCGCGCAATGCTTCTTGATCGAATACCCCTGCGGCACTTTCACGGTCGTCCAGAGCCGGTAATTCGAACCGGGCGTGGCCGCGTCGGTCGAGCGGATGACCACGTGGCCTGAGAACGGATCGTCGTCCACCATGTAGTCGAACGCCGCGGTGAGCTTCTCCTCCGGATACTGCCACGCCACGAGCGCGCCCTCGGCGAGATTCGTCGCCATCAGGGTCTGCCGCACGCGGCGAATGGTCCCGGCGCGCAGCATCGCCCGGACGCGTTCCATCACCGTCTCCGCATCGACACCCGACTGCTCCGCGATGACGCCGACCGGATCGCGCACGAACCCCTGAATGCGATCCTCTGAGACGGCCAAGATCTTCGCGTTGACAGGATCCGTATGGGTAATGGGGAGGTCAGTAACAGTGGACATAACGCTTCGAAGATAGCATGTCGTTTCGACTGCCACGCTTCGCCGCAGGTCTTCCCATCTGCGTGAATCTGCGTAATCTGCGGATGAGCAATCCGCAGATTACGCAGATGGAAACGCAGATGAATGATGTTCATGCCGCGGCCGTTTGACAATTTGCAACCCGCTCCCGTAGTCTCAGCGCTCCTGGACTGATTTGCGGGGCCGCTTGCAACCAGGTTAAAAAAAGCTAAAGAGCCGGCAGTAGGCCGTTCGACTCCGACTGAAGCCCCGCAATTTCAAGCGGGGCTTTTCTTTTTCTGGAGATTCCGAATGCCACAACCCGACCGTACCGCCGAACTTCGCGAACTGCTCGACCGCCGCATCCTCATCCTCGATGGCGCGATGGGCACCATGATCCAGCGTTACCGACTCGATGAAGCCGGCTATCGCGGAACGCAGTTCGCCGATCATCCGCGCGATCTCAAAGGCGCCAACGACATCCTCTGTCTGACGAATCCGAAGATCGTCGAAGAGATCCATCGCCAGTACCTCGACGCCGGCGCCGACATCATCGAAACGAATACGTTCAACGCCCAGGCGATCTCGCTGGCCGATTACGACCTCATCGAATACTCCTACGACATCAACCTCGCTGCCGCGCGGCTGGCGCGCGCCGCGTGCGACGCGTACTCGACTCCCGACCGCCCGCGTTTCGTGGCAGGCTCACTCGGACCAACAAACCGCACGGCCTCGCTTTCGCCCGACGTCAACAATCCCGCCTTCCGCGGCGTGTCGTTCGACGAGATCGTAGACGCGTACTACACGCAGACGCGCGGCCTCGTCGACGGCGGCTCCGACATCCTCATGCCGGAGACGACGTTCGACACGCTCAACCTCAAGGCGGCATTGTTCGCGATCGAAAAGTATTTCGCCGACACCGGCATTCGCCTGCCGATCATCGCCTCGATCACCATCACCGACGCTTCCGGCCGCACGCTTTCCGGCCAGACCGTGGAAGCGTGCTGGAACTCGATCTCGCACGCGCCGCTGCTCGCCGCCGGCATCAACTGCGCCCTCGGCGCGAAGGAGATGCGGCCGCACATCGAGGAGTTGGCTGCGATCGCGCCGGTTTACCTCAGTTGCTATCCGAACGCCGGCCTGCCGAACGCCCTCGGCGAGTACGACCAGACGCCCGACGAAATGGCCGCGCTGCTGCACGAATACGCCGGCAACAACTGGATCAACATCGTCGGCGGTTGTTGCGGCACGACGCCCGATTACGTCCGCGCGATCGCGGAGACCGTGAAGAGCTTTCCGCCGCGGAAGCCGCCGGTCATTGAGAAACATCTTCGGCTCAGCGGATTGGAGGCGCTCACCGTCACGCCCGAATCGAACTTCATCATGGTCGGCGAGCGCACCAACGTCACCGGCTCGCCGAAGTTCGCGCAGCTGATCAAAGCGGGTGATATCGAGCCGGCGCTGGCCATCGCCAAACAGCAGATCGACGGCGGCGCGAACATCCTCGACGTCAACATGGACGAAGGGCTGCTCGACTCCGAGAAGGTGATGACGCACTTCCTCCACCTCGTCGCCTCGGAGCCCGACATCGCGCGCGTCCCGATCATGATCGACTCCTCGAAATGGTCGGTGCTCGAAGCGGGATTGAAATGCACGCAGGGGAAGTCGGTCGTCAACTCGATCTCGTTAAAGGAGGGCGCTGAGAAGTTCCGCGAGCAGGCCCGCCTCATCAAGAGATACGGCGCGGCGGTGATCGTGATGGCCTTCGATGAGCAGGGGCAGGCCGACTCGATCGAACGCAAAGTCGCCATCTGCTCGCGCGCTTACGAGATTCTTACTAACGACGCTGGGTTCGATCCGACGGACATAATCTTCGATCCGAACGTCCTCACCGTCGCTACCGGCATCGAGGAGCACAACAACTACGGCGTCGCCTTCATCGAGGCTGTGCGGCAACTGCACGAGCGCTTTCCGCTGGTCAGTTTCTCCGGCGGCATCAGTAACGTCTCGTTCTCATTCCGCGGCAACAAGACCGTGCGCGAGGCAATGCACGCCGCGTTTCTCTACCATGCCATCAAGGCCGGACTGACGATGGGCATCGTCAACGCCGGTCAGCTCGCGATCTACGACGAGATTCCGTCGGACCTGCGCGATCTGGTCGAAGACGTGTTGCTGAACCGCCGTCCCGACGCAACCGAGCGTCTGCTCACATACGCCGATTCGATCAAAGGCCAGGGCGTTGCGACCGCGAAGGAAGCAGAGGCGTGGCGCGGCGCAACCGTCGAAGAACGCCTTTCGCACTCGCTTGTCAAAGGCATCATCGAGCACCTCGATGACGACGTCGAAGAAGCGCGGCAGAAGTATCCGAGCGCACTTTCGATCATCGAAGGGCCGCTGATGGACGGGATGAACGTCGTCGGCAACCTCTTCGGCGCCGGCAAGATGTTTTTGCCGCAGGTCGTCAAAAGCGCGCGCGTCATGAAGAAGGCGGTCGCCTATCTGCTGCCGTTCATGGAGGCGGAGAAGGCGAAAGCCGGCGACCTTTCGCAACGCGGCAAGGTGCTGATGGCGACGGTGAAGGGCGACGTCCACGACATCGGCAAGAACATCGTCGGCGTCGTTCTCGGCTGCAACAACTACGAGGTCATCGACCTCGGCGTGATGGTTTCCGCCGACAAGATCCTCGACACCGCCATCGCCGAAAAGGTCGACATCATCGGCCTCTCCGGCCTCATCACGCCATCACTCGACGAGATGGTGCATGTCGCGCGCGAGATGGAGCGCCGCGAATTCAAGGTACCCATGCTCATCGGCGGCGCGACAACTTCCAAATTGCACACGGCCGTGAAAATCGCGCCGCGCTATTCGCATGCGACCGTGCATGTGCTCGACGCGTCGCGCGCCGTCGGCGTGGTCAGCACGCTGCTCTCCGATCGCAAGGACGAATTCGTCCGCGAGCGCAACGCCGAATACGAGCATCTTCGCGAAGCGCAAGCCAAGCGTCAGAGCGAAGTGAAGATCCTTCCGCTCGAAACCGCACGCCGCCGTAAGCCGTCGCTCACGTTCTCACCCGAGCGGCCGCCATTCCTCGGCGTGCGCGTCCTCGAGGATGTTCCGCTTGAACGCATCGAGCCGTTCATCGATTGGAATCCGTTCTTCGCCGCCTGGGAGCTCCGCGGCCGGTTTCCGCAGATCCTCGACGAGCCGCGCGCGAAAGAACTTTACGAAGACGGCGAGCGGCTGCTGCGCGAAATCATCGACAACCGTCTGATCCACGCCAAAGCCATCTACGGATTCTGGCCCGCGAATTCGGCCGGCGACGACGTCGAGCTTTACTCCGACGAATCGCGCGGCGACGTCATCGCGCGTTTTCACACGCTGCGGCAGCAGCAGGAAACGAACACCGGCCAGAATCTTGCGCTCGCCGATTTCGTCGCGCCGAAAGAGAGCGGCATCATCGACTATGTCGGTGGATTCGCGGTGACCGCGGGCATCGGCGTCGGCGACGTCGTCGCGCGTTTCGAAAAAGACCACGACGACTACAACGCCATCATGACGAAAGCGCTCGCCGATCGTCTGGCCGAGGCGCTCGCGGAGATGATGCACAAAGAGACGCGTGCCGGCTGGTACGCGCCCGACGAAAATCTGTCGAGCGACGAATTGATCGCCGAAAAATATCGCGGCATCCGTCCCGCCGCAGGCTATCCCGCCTCCCCCGACCACACCGAAAAAGCGACCCTCTTTTCGCTCCTCGGCGCCGAACGCGCCGGCATCAAGCTGACCGAAACGTTCGCCATGATGCCCGCCGCGTCCGTCAGCGGCCTGTACTTCGCGCATCCGCAATCGAAGTACTTCGCCGTCGGCAAAATCGGACGCGACCAGGTCGCGGATTACCATGTCCGCAAAGACATGCCGCTGCCGGTCGTTGAACGCTGGCTCGCGCCTTCGCTCGGCTACGATCCCGACCAAACAGCCGACCCGAACGTCTGCTGCTGCGGCGCGACGCACGGCGCTGTCGCAGCGCGCTGACGCTACGGAGGTCCGAAGAGATCTTCCGGAATGTCGACACGCGGCAGGTCAACGGAGACGCGAAGCGGCATCGCGATCGGCGGATCGAGTTTCAGACCGAGGGCGGATGCGGGCAGTGTCTGGATTTCTCGCTTCGCGGCGACGCGAGGCTCGTTGATTCGCACGACGCCGCTGAACTGCAGCGGTGCGAGCGACGGCCACGGAAGTGCGCGCAGAGCGTCGTCGAGCGCGGCGCGTTCGGCGGCGGGCATCGGCGCAAATGCGATCACCGGCAGCGGTTGTGGCGCGGTGGTGTGGATGACGCGCAGATCGCGCGCGTGCTCGGCGAGCAGCGGATTCGACTCGGAAACGAGCGCTGCGTCGGTGCGGCCGTACAGCGCATTCGCCGCGGCAATGAGGTCGTCCGCGACACGGATCGTGACGCCCACGCCGTCGTCGCCGAGCGCCTCCGAACCGCTGATCGTCTTCGCGCGAAGATCGGTCAGCGATTTCGCGCTGCTGCCCGCGGCAACGATCACTTTGCGAACGTACGTCGTGCGTCCGTCGCGGCTGAACGCGAAGCGCGGCGCGAAATCGCGGCTGATGAACTCGGGATTGGCGATGATCACGCCGATGTGATCCCGGTTCGCGGCGATGAAGGCACGCGCGTCATCGGCGCGGCGGAACAGTTCCACCTTCAGCGGCAGTGATGATGCGGCCGCGAGACTTCCAACGATCGACGTCGCCGCCTCGGCGAGTTTTTTCTCTGTCTCGGCCGGTGTGTCCGGCAGAAAAACGACGATCGTGTGACGCGGCTGCGGTGATGACGGCTCCTCGACGATTTCCTTCGCCGGCTGCGCTGCTTCGAGGTTTTGCTTCGCGGCCGATTCGATTGCGGCAGGAAGATCACCGGCGATCGCTCGCGAAAGCGCGTCACGCGCATCGCCTCCGGTGAGAAGGTCCGCAGTCCCGCGAATGAAGAGCGCCAGCGATTGCCGCCGTTCGTCGAGCGAAGCGGCGCGGTCAGCGAGCGCGAGCGCATGGCGCGCCGCCGTTTCATCGTGACGTTTCACGGCGCGATCGAGTTCTTCCGCGGCCTGCGCGAGCAGCGCGATTGCAAGCGATTTCTTTGCACGGCCGCAGACGTCGGCATCGGATCCGAGTGTCAGATTGAGCGATGTTGCAACGCTGCGGCCCCATGCGCTCCCGTTGCAGCGGATCGAGTCGAGCAACTCGGCCGCATCGTCGTAGCGCCGTTCGCCGATCGCCACCTCGGCGGCAGCGAGCGAGACTTCGTTCCAGTCGGCGAATGCTTTATGCGCCGCTGCGAGGTGCGGCTTCGCCTCGCTTAACATGCCGAGCTGCCACATAAGGATGCCCGCATCGCCGCGCGCGATCACCGATGCGCCCTGCGCGAGCGACTTAGACGCCGCGTCGCGCTTTCCGTCGAGCGCGTCGAGCACCGCGGTGACGTCGGGGGCCGTCACGTGCAACGCGCGAAGATTGGCGGCGTTCGGATTCTGCCGCACGTTGACGACCGCCAGTTCGGCGCGCAACGACGGACGATCAGGAAGTGCTTCGAGCGCCGCGCGTTCGGCGGCAAGATCGCCTGTATCGCGCGCGACGAGCGCCCGCTCGAGCATCACGATGTTGGTGACCGGAGCGCGCAGCAGCAGCGACTTCGCCTCGTCCAGCCGCTGCTCGTGACGCGCGATCCGTCCCAGGAAAAGCAGCGACTCCGCATCGTTCGCGTCGAGTTTGAGCACCTCTTCGAACGATGCGCGTCCGCCAGCACGGTCGCCGCGGATCAACTGCGCGCGGCCGAGCATCTTCAGTGCGGTCCGTTTCGAATCGGCGTCGAAGTGCGGCATCCCGTCACGCAGCAGCCTGATCGCGTCTTCATACTTCGCTGCCTTGAAGGCGATCGTCCCGAGGTGCAGGTACGCGAGCGGCAGCGACGGGTCGCCGGCGAGCGCCTTGCGGTACTCCTGCTGCGCGCGGTCCATCTTGCCGGTTGTGAAAAAGAGGAAGCCGAGGTTGTAATGCGCAACGACACTATCGTCGAGGGCGGCCGCCTTCTGATAGGCGTCGATCGCGTCCGGCCACTTCTGCTGCTTCAGATAGATCGCTCCGAGGTTCGCGTACGCGCGCGCGTTGATCGCTTCGACCGGCTGATGATTCGCGAACGCCTGATCGATCGGCGCGAGCGCCATGCGATAGGCATCGAGCGCCTCGTCGTAGCGGCCGGCGTCGAACAGTACGGCGCCGAGATTGAAGTACGCGCGAAGAAAGGTGTGATCGACATCGGTCGCCTTGCGGTAGGCCGCGATCGCGTCGCTTTTGCGGCCGAGCGCGACGAGTGTGTTGCCGAGACTGAACTGGTACTTCGCGTCATCGGGCGCAAGCTGCGTGGCCTCCGTGATCGCCGCAAGCGCATCGTTGTTGCGATTAAGCGAACGAAGGACTGTCGCACGCAACGAGTAAAGAGCTGCATCGCGCGGCGTTTTCGCGATCGCCGCATCGACATACTTCAGCGCGTCGTCTGATTTGCCGAGTTGCTGCGCCGCGGCTGCCGCGTTGAAAAGCAGCATGCGATCCACCGGCGCCGCGGCGGCACCCCGCACGAACGTGTCGTACGCCTCCGCCACTTTCCCCTGCTTGAAGTAAAGAGCGCCGAGGTTGACGTACGCGGAAGCAAGCGACGGTGCGACCTCGATGACTCGACGGTATTTCGCGACAGCGTCATCGATGCGATTGCCGTCCCGCGCCCGCTCCGCGTCTTCCATGAGCGTGCGCGCGACTTCGGGGACATCTTCCTGCGCGCGCGCAATCGGCCCGACGATCGTCAATGCGATCACCGCTGCGGCGAGTAGAACGCGCATCCGATCAGACCTTTGCCATCGCCGCCGCGATCGAACGGAAAACGCCGAAGCCGTCAGTGTTGCCGAGCAGCGCCTCGGCACATCGCTCCGGATGCGGCATCATCCCAAGCACGTTCCGCCCCGCGTTGCAGATCCCGGCAATGTTGCGCGCCGACCCGTTCGGATTCGCCTCGGGCGTTACGCGCCCCTCGGCATCGCAATAGCGAAAGATCACCTGCCGATTGCGCTCGAGATCATCAAGCGTCGCGTCGTCCGCGAAGTAGTTCCCCTCGCCATGCGCGATCGGCACGCGCAACACAGCACCACGCTCCAGCTCGCACGTGAACGGCATATCGGTCTCCTCGACGCGCAGAAAAACATCGCGGCTGACGAATCGCAGATGTTCGTTCCGCATCAACGCACCCGGCAGCAGCCCCGCCTCCGTGACGACTTGAAACCCGTTGCAGATGCCGAAGACGATCCCGCCGTCCGCCGCATGCCGCCGAATCGGCTCCATCACCGGCGCAAACTTCGCCAGCGCCCCCGCGCGAAGGTAATCCCCATACGCAAACCCGCCCGGGATGATGACGCAGTCCGCCCCCCGAAGGTCCGTCTCCTTGTGCCACAGCACCTCGACTTCGGCGCCAAGCACATCCCGCGCGACATGCACCGCATCGTGATCGCAATTCGAGCCGGGCAGGACGACGACGCCGAATTTCATGGAGGCAAGTTTAGCGCGGGGAGATTGGCTCCGGCAGTAGGACTCGAACCTACGACCCACGGATTAACAGTCCGTTGCTCTACCAACTGAGCTATGCCGGAGTACTTGCGGCGCGGCGGGCGGGGGACGATAGCAAAGCGTCGTCCACGCCGTCAACGTGGGGGCAAACCGAGGGGGGTCGCGGTGTATTTCGCGAGGGCGGAGGTCAGGCGCGGGAGCAAATCGGCGACTTCCGCGTACTCGATCAGGTCGATGGCGCGGTCGCCCGATACCATCGCCGTGCAGCGTGTCGTGTGGGCGGGGCGATAGAGACAGATCACCGGGATTTTGGCGCGGTAGCGGGCGGTGGCGATCTCGTATCCGACTCCCGTCGACGGCATCGAGACCTCGGCCACGAGCACGTCCGCGGCGGCGATCCAGGCGAGGTCGCGGTCGAAGATCGCGCAGGAGTCGAGTGGCTCGCCCGACGCCGTCACGTGCTCGGCGGCCACGGCTCCGGCGAGTATGTGATGCCCTTCGGCTTCGAGCGCCGCGATGATCTCGCGATACAGCGCGACGTCGCCGCGGCCGCCGCTGATTGCGCCGGCGAAGTAGAGCGTGAGCGGCATGAGGGGCAGTCTACAATGCGCCCCCGAATGTCCCGCGAAATCGTCATCAACGCTGCCAAGCATGAGTCGCGAATCGCCGTTCTTGACGATGGCCAGGTCGTAGAGCTCTGGGTCGAACGAACGCGGCATCGCACGATCGTCGGCAACATCTATAAAGGACGCGTGACGAAGGTCCTGCCGGGCATGCAGTCAGCGTTCGTCGACCTCGGGCTGGAGCGCGACGCGTTCCTCTACGTCTCGGACGTCGTTGAGGACCTCGAGGAGTTCGACAACGCCGACTCGACTGACGACCTCTCGCTGGATGATGTTCCGCAGCAGCGCGCGGAGGCGTCGATTTCGGATCTGTTGCGCGAGGGGCAGGAGATCGTCGTTCAGGTGTCGAAAGACACGATCGCCGGCAAGGGCGCGCGCATCACCAGCCACATCACCCTGCCTGGACGCTTCCTCGTCTACATGCCGACCGTGAATCACATCGGCGTTTCGCGGCGGATCGAGAACGAGGGCGAACGGACGCGGCTCAAAGACATCCTCGATCGCATTCGTCCAACCGGCGCGGGCGGATTCATCGTCCGCACGGCGGGCGAAGAGCGCGAGGAGGATGAGTTTCGCGCCGACCTGAAGTACCTCACTGACCTCTGGGAGCAGATCAAGCGGAAGGGTGAGAAGGCGTCGGCGCCGTCGGCGTTGCACCACGATCTCGACCTCGTTCTGCGCACGATTCGCGACGTGCTCTCGCCGGAATTCAAAAGCGTGTGGGTCGACTCGGTCGATCAATATCAGCGCATCGTCGAGTTTCTCGATCAGATTCAGCCGAACCTCGTCTCGCGCGTGCGGCTTTATCGGCGCGACGAGCCGATCTTCGAGGACTTCAGCGTCGAGGCCGAGATTGCCAAGGCGCTGAAGTCGAAGGTGTGGCTCAAGTCCGGTGGCTACATCGTCATCAATCAGACCGAGGCGCTGGTGGCGATCGACGTGAACACGGGCAAATACGTCGGAAAGAAAAACCTCGAGGAGACAGTCTTCAAGACGAACCTCGAGGCCGCCAAAGAAATCGTCCGCCAGATCCGCCTGCGCGACCTCGGCGGGATCATCGTGCTCGATTTCATCGACATGGAGGATCTCGCCAATCGCGAGCGGTTATTCGAAGCGCTCGAGATCGAGATTCGAAAGGATCGCTCAAAGACCAAGATCCTGCATATCTCCGAATTCGGACTCATCGAGATGACGCGCAAGCGCGTGCGCCAAAGCCTGGAGCGTTCGCTGACGCAGGCGTGTCCGTATTGCGGCGGCAGCGGTCGGATCAAGTCGAACACGACGATTGCGTTCGAGATCTGGCGCGAGCTGATGAAGCTGCACGACCTGCACGAAGGCCAGGATGTGATCGTCCGTCTGAATCCAATCGTTTACGGCTCAATCCACAACGCGAACGATCCGATTTTCGAAGAGATCGAACGCAACATGAGCGTGCACCTGGTGTTCAAACCGGACGACTCCCTGCACCACGAGCAGTTTGACGTGATGCGCATCTGAAACGGCACGCCGCGTGCACTTTGACCGTGCCGAGCTGTCATGTCTCTCGAAGATACCTTCACGAATCTCGCCTCGTTCCTGAACAGCCTCGACGCCGAGGGGGAGCAGAAATTCGAGCTGTCGCACTCGCTGGTGATCATCTGCCCCGACTGCGGCAAGAACATCGCCTTCCGCAATCGCTGCCCGAAGTGCGGCGGCAATTCGTGGATCCCGGCGGGACACGCGGGTGGGATTTTCGAGCAGATGAAAGCGCAGCGCTGGCGGACCGAGATGCAAAGCGACGACGGTGACGACGCCGACGTCGAAGTGCGCGAGCCTGAAGGAGCGCGCGCCGACGCGTAGGCCGGGTTCTGGCCGAGTTATCGGTTGTCTGTTCTCGGTGTCGCGTTTGCCGCACAATCAACCGATAACCGACAACGCGCGAAGTGCCTAAGTATCCAGCCCTTCGCGCAAGTACTCCTCTTCCATCAACTGGACGAAGAGCATCTCGTAGTCGCGCGAGCGTGACGCCGGCGGCTTCTTCATGCTGGCGATGCGGCGCCGGACATTTTCCTCGCGCTCTTCCTCGCGTTTCAGCTCGTCGGCCAGCGCATGCGCGATCGACTGGCGGACCACTTCGCGCTCCTTCAGCAGGGTGACGGAGCGCGTACGCGTCATCGCCTCCAGAAGGTCGCGCGCGAGCTGCGTCACGCGCTCGCGCGAGATTTTGTGCATGCGCGATTGTACGTCGGCAATACGTCAGTGAATCGTGTCGTCGTCGGGCGCTTCGGAATCGGAAACTTCGCCCTCTTCCGTCGGGAGATCTTCTTCGCCGTCGTCCTTGTCGACCAGCTTCACTGCGGCCACGACCAGATCGTTCTCATCGATATTGATGACGCGAACGCCCTGCGTATTGCGGCCGATCGAGCGAATGTCGGCGACGTTCGTGCGGATGATCATCCCCTGCTCGGTGATGAGCAGCACCTGATCGTCTTCGAAGACGTAGGAGATGCCGGCCACCTTGCCGTTCTTGTCGGTCGTCTTGATGTTCGTGACGCCGATGCCGCCGCGCGACTGCAGGCGATACGCGGAAACAGGGGTGCGCTTGCCGAAGCCTTTTTCGGTGATGGTGAGAACCTGGCCGCGATCGTCGGATGCAATCACCTCAGCGTCTTCGCTGTCCGCCTCGGTTTCAACCGCCTCGACCTCTTCACCCTCGGCCGGCGGCTCCGGAACCGGCTCGCCGGAGGCGGGGAGCACGTCCATCTCAACAACGGAATCGCCTTCGCGAAGCGAGATGCCTTTGACGCCGGCGGCGCCGCGGCCCATCGGGCGGACGCCGTTCTCGTTGAAGCGGATGGCCATGCCGTCGTGCGTGCCGATGAAGATCTCGTCGTCGCCCTGAGAAAGGCGAACGGCGTAGAGATCGTCGCCCTCGTTGATGTCAATGGCGATGATGCCGGTGGCGCGGACGTTCGAGAACGCGGTCAGCTCGGTCTTCTTGATCTTGCCGGCGCGCGTGACCATGACCACGTACTTCGCGTCGTTGAAGTCGCGAACGGTGAGCAGCGCGCGGACGCTTTCATTCTGCTCGACGGTCAACAAGTTGACGATCGCCTTGCCGCGCGCGTTTGACGCGACCTCGGGGATCTGGTGCACCTTGATCCAGTACAACCGGCCGCGATCGGTGAAGACGAGCACGTACGAGTGCGCGCTGGCGACGAAGAGGTGCTCGACGATGTCCTCTTCCTTCGTCTGCATGCCGATGCGGCCTTTGCCGCCGCGGCGTTGCGCGCGATACAGCGACAGCGGCGAGCGCTTGATGTAGCCGCCGCGCGACACGGTGATGACCATGTCCTCGTCGGCGATCATGTCCTCGATGGTGATGTCGCTGGCCTGCGGCACGATCTCGGTGCGGCGTTTGTCGCCGTACGCTTCTTTGATCTCGCGCAGCTCCGCGCTGATGATGCCGAGGACGAGCGCCTCGGATCCGAGGATTTCGCGGAGGCGGCGAATGGTGGCCTGGACCTCTTCGTACTCGGCCACGATCTTCTCTCGTTCCAAGCCGGTGAGGCGCTGCAGGCGCATGTCGAGAATGGCCTGCGCCTGCACGTCGCTGAACTGCCAGCGTTCGATCAGTCCGCTCTTCGCTTCCTGCGGCGTGCGGCTGCCGCGGATGAGCGCGATCAATTCGTCGATGACGTCGAGCGCCTTGACCAGACCTTCGAGGATGTGCGCGCGTTCTTCCGCTTTGCGAAGATCGAAACGCGTCCGGCGGACGACGATCTCTTTGCGATGCTCGACAAAGTGATGCAGCAGCGTCGGGAGGTCCATGACCTCCGGCTTGTTGTTGACGATGGCCAGGAAGATGATCCCGAACGTCGTCTGCATCTGCGTGTTGCGATACAGGTTGTTGAGAACCACCTCGGCGATCGCATCGCGCTTCAATTCGATGACGATGCGCATTCCCTCGCGATCGGATTCGTCGCGGAGGTCGCTGATCCCTTCAATGCGCTTGTCGTGAACGAGCTCGGCGATTTTCTCGAGCAGACGCTTCTTGTTCGTCATGTACGGGATTTCCGTCACGACGATCTGTTCGCGCTCACTCCTTTTCTGCGTTTCGATCGCGGCCTTCGCGCGGACCTGAATGATTCCGCGGCCGGTGTTGTAAGCCTCGTAAATCCCCTCAATGCCGAAAATGAAACCCGCAGTCGGAAAATCGGGGCCGGGCATGACCGTCATCAGCTCTTTCACTGACGCGTGCGGATTGTCGATGACCATCAGACAGGCATCGATCACCTCGCCGAGGTTGTGCGGCGGGATGTTCGTGGCCATGCCGACGGCGATACCCGAGGAGCCATTGACGAGCAGGTTCGGATACTTGGCCGGCAATACAGCCGGCTCGCGCTCGGTGCCGTCATAATTGGGGACGAAATCGACAGTTTCTTTGTCGATGTCGTCACGCATCAACTCCTCGGCAAGACGCGTCAGGCGAATTTCCGTGTAGCGCATTGCCGCTGGATTGTCGCCATCGACGGAACCAAAATTGCCCTGGCCGTCGACGAGCCGATAGCGCATCGAGAAATCCTGCGCCATACGGACGATGGAGTCGTAAATTGCGCTGTCGCCGTGCGGATGGTATTTGCCCATTACATCGCCGACGATGCGCGCCGATTTCTTGTACGCCTTGCCGGCCGTGTTGCCCTGCTCGTACATCCCGTAAAGGATGCGGCGATGCACCGGCTTCAGGCCGTCGCGGACGTCCGGCAGCGCGCGGCCGATGATGACCGACATCGCATAGTCGAGATACGACTTGCGCATCTCGTCTTCGATATTGACGGGATAGCGCTGCTCGTTGTGTGTTGTGTAATCGAAATCGTCGCTCATCAGATATCGAGGTTCTTCACTTCCAGCGCATTATCCTGAATGAAGACGCGGCGAGGCTCAACCTGATCGCCCATAAGAACCGTAAACAGTTCCTCGGCGCCGACGCCGTCTTCAATCTTGACCTGTAAGAGCCGGCGACGCTCGGGATCCATGGTGGTTTCCCAGAGCTGCTCCGGATTCATTTCGCCGAGGCCTTTGTAGCGGCTGATGGCGAGACCTTTCTTGGCCAGGTCGTAAATGCGCTCGATCAGATCGTCGACGGTGATGACGACGTCTGAATTGTCATTGTGTTTGAGTGTATACGGCGGCAATCCGAATGCGGAGAGCTGCTCATAAGACTTCGCCATCTGGCGATATTCGTACGTGGAAAGCAGTTCGCTGCTGACGATGACTTTCCTGCCTGTGCCGTTGCCGCCGACGGAAAAGTGGACAGTCGGTGTTTCGGTTTCTTCGTCGGTCATCAGCCGCACGTGCTCGAAGCCGTGTGCCGTCAGCGCCTTCACGAGCGCATCGAGCTTGTCCGGGTCGCCCATTGCGCTGCGATCGATGAAGCCTTCGCCGAACAGCACGTCGAGCGCTTCGCGCGGGATGCCGCGCGACTGCAACTTGCGGGCGTGCAGGAGGTACTCCTCCATCCGCTGCAGCATGTTGACCAGCGCCTCGCCCTTGAGCGAGAGGCCGGCCTGCGGCGTGATCTCGATGTTTTCGGAGACGCGTGTCAGGAGAAAGCGCGACAGCTCGCCCTCGTCCTTGACGTACATGTCTTTCTTGCCCTGCGTGACCTTGAACAGCGGCGGTTGCGCGATGAAAAGATAGCCGCGGTCGATGATCTCGCGCATGTAGCGGAAGAAGAACGTGAGGATCAGCGTGCGGATGTGCGAGCCGTCGACGTCGGCGTCCGTCATGATAATGATCTTGTGGTAGCGGAGCTTGGCAACGTCGAAATCGCCGGCTCCGATGCCGGTGCCGAGGGCCGTGATCATCAGCCGGATCTCCTCGGAGGAGAGCATCTTGTCGAGACGTGCGCGCTCGACGTTCAGGATCTTGCCCTTGAGCGGCAGGATGGCCTGATAGCGGCGATCGCGCCCCTGTTTGGCGGAGCCGCCGGCGGAGTCGCCTTCGACGAAGTAGATCTCGCAGAAGCGGGGATCACGCTCCTGGCAGTCGGCGAGCTTGCCCGGCAGCGACGCCGAGTCGAGCGCGCCTTTGCGCCGCGTGAGATCGCGCGCTTTGCGCGCCGCCTCGCGCGCGATGGCGGCCTCGACGACTTTCTGTACGATCCGCTTGGCGTCCTGCGGGTGTTCCTCGAACCAGGTTGCGAGCGCGTCCGCGATCACCTGCTCGACCACCGGGCGGACCTCGGAGGAGACGAGCTTAT